>JAPYRR010000022.1 GCA_029936885.1 Fidelibacterota bacterium
TAGATGCGGAGACCAAAGTCGTTGGATGACCCTGAATTACTTCCTCCGCATGACTCGGACCAGACAGTGTTACAATTTTAGTAAAGGTATCACCCAAAACATCAACTATAACTTCACTTACGGTCATTAAAGTATCAATTTCAATCCCTTTTGACACATTAACAATTGTTTGATTATTTATGAACAAATCTTTGTTGGATTGTAATAATTCCCGGATGGATTGGGAGGGGACTGCAATGATTACAATGGATGCATCCAAAATAGCAGGTTTCATGGAAGATGTGAATGATACAGACTTGGGAAAAACGAGTGTCGGAACAAGATAATGGATTCTGGATTCTCTTAATGTTTGCACCACATCAGGGTTTCGATGCCACATGGTTACATCAATCCCTTTATTGGCCAAAACCATTCCCAAAGCTCCACCCCAGGAACCGCATCCTAAAAAAGTAATTTTATTCACAATGATTTGGGCTTGTCAGTCCGTGTACATTGATTCAATCACATCAGACCAATTTTCTCTGATTTGCTTTCGCCTAATCTTAAGTGTGGGCGTTAATTCGCCATCATCGATTGTGAAATCACGGGGAAGGATTGAAAATTTCTTTAATTGTTCCGGATTGGAGAATTGACCATTCAAGTCAGTTACTAAAGATTGAATTTCTGATTTCAATTCTTCGCTTTCTGTAAAATCCGTTAAGGAGTGTCCATTTTCTCCAAGCAGTGCTAATTGCTCTCGTGGATCTTTTGGAATTGCACTTGCCTCTACACCTACCTTATCCCTCAAAATTGACCCCACATCTAACGTAAAAAGTGCCGAACAGTATTTTCGTCCATCCCCTACTAAAAAACACTGAGATAATAATGGAATAGATTTCATTGTTTCCTCAATAACGAGCGGCGCAATATTCTTTCCGCCAGAGCTTACATAGATCTCTTTTTTCCGCCCCGTGATACTGACGTAACCTTCGGAGTCAATCTTACCCACATCGCCGGTATGGAGCCAACCATCAATAATTGTTTCCCCTGTTGCGGTGGGGTTGTTATAGTATCCTTTCATAACATGATCACCTTTAATCAGGATCTCCCCATCTTCCGCAATTTTCATTTCTGTGTCGGGAACTGCTTTTCCTACGGTGCCAATCTTATTATTCCCTATAAAATTAATAGTCGCACCGGCAGCATTTTCTGTCATACCATATCCTTCAAATAGAGGAATACCTAAAAATTGAAATAGAGTTAAAATATCAGGGTTAATGGGAGCCGCACCTGAAATCGCAAATCGCGTTTCTGAAAAGCCTGTTGCTTCCTTGAGTTTTTTCTTAAATACATTTGAAAGGCCTGGAATTTTTAATCCAATTTTCAGAATTGCATTTCCATCGATTGCCGCTTTTAAATTTGAATAAATTTTCTCATAAATTCGTGGCACACCGATAAAGAGATGGGGTTTGACTTCCTTTGCAAAATCCACAACTAATAGCGGACTATTTACAACATATAAGTGTAGGGCGCTTTTCATCCAATAATGATTATCCACCAGTTGGCCAAATACATGAGCCAATGGGAGCCAGGATACATATCTCTCTCCCTGATAAAATTGAAACGTTTTTTCAATAGATTCCAATTCAAAGATCCAATTCTTATGGGTTAATTCTACCCCCTTTGGATTTCCTGTTGTACCAGAGGTATAAATCAGGCATGAAGTATCCTCTGGCGTAATTCCATCCATTCGGAGCAAAACTTCTGATTTATCGATATTCTCACCTTTCTTTATAAAGTCATCCCAAGTGATGACTTTATCATGATTTAAGGTATCAATTCCTGCCATCATCACTACGACTTCAACTTTTGTTAATCGATCAATGATATTGAGTAACCGATGATTTGGCATTTTATCTATTTCGCCATTATCGTTTGGGTTATCCCCAACAAAAACAATTTTAGAATCCGAATTTCCCACGATCCATTCAACCTCTTCGGGTGAGCAGGTATGGTAAACACCAACACCGACCGTATTGACCATTTGGGATGCCTGATAACACCCGTACCATTCCTTACGGTTATAACTGTAAATACTTAATTTATCATTTGGCTGTAATCCAAAAGCAAGAAGAGACTTTGAAATCTGTATGGTATAGTCAAAGAATTCCGCCCAAGAAGTTGATTGCCAATCTCCATTCGTATCTTTAACAGAAATAGCAGGCTCATTTGGATATTGGTTTGCATTATTTTTAAAAATTTGTGGAGTGATCATAATATTTTTAGCCTTATTTATTTACCATTTTACTAATGGAGTTATGAATAGTGAATATGAATTTAGTCCTATTTAAATGAATTAACAATTGGCTGCCCTTGACTATACAATAATTTAAATAATAATTTCCAATGTTACTTTTTTCATATTTAAAGCCGGTGTGGCGGAATTGGTAGACGCGATGGATTCAAAATCCATTTCTCGCAAGGGAGTGGGGGTTCGAGCCCCTCCACCGGTACATTTAAGTATTCACTTGAGCCTTTTATCTATTCTTTAATTTTTGCTTGACTTGTATTAAATAAACCAATACTTTAACCGTTGAAGGTGCTGGTTTGGTGCCTTTGGTATGTGGAAGGGGTAGACATTTATACTGTCCGAGGTCAATGTGAAGTCTACCCCACCTTTTTAATATTTAGATTTAATTTATTGATTTATATAAACCACTTAAATATTATTATTGCTAAACATATGTCATGTTAATATTTTAGTATAAGTTATATAAGATACATTCAGTTTTCTAGCTTATAAATTAAAAATAGCAATTATATATTATCAATAATCGGTAATGAATCCAATTATTATTGAGAAAATATATCTAGAGTAGTTTCATTTATTTTTAAAATATCATTAATGTATATTTCATGTTTGGATTGCAATCGCCCGATAGTACTACAGGGGATTCCATGCACCATACAAATTCTCTGAAACTCCATTAATTCTTTTTCACCCACAACCACCAAAGCCGACCCAAATGATTCGCCAAACAACAATTCTTCTGAAGTTAATCTTCTTGAAATATGGATTTTAATTCCATACTCACTTCTCAAATTTTGATACAATTTTATTAAAGTCATACTTAGACCACCTTTTGAAATTGTATTAACGCTCTTTACTATATTTGTTGAGACTGCTTGAACAAGTGCTTGATTAATATTAAACTCCATCGTGCTATCAAAATTTGGTTCATTATTATCTATATTAATTCCAGATAGCTCTTCATAAAGAGAATTTTTCAATTCGCCCTTCAAGGTGCCTAATAGTGAGACAAAATCACTTTCCAATATATTGGATGGAAATCGCGTTGGTACATTCCCACTACCAATAACATGGAAATGACCGGGTAATAGTTCATCCATGAAATGGTTTGTCGTTATCTGTCTAATACCAAATGAGTGAATTGCAGATTGCTGTCCAGCCAAAAAGTTTTTATCATCTATATTTGAAACAAGTTCGAGTGATTCAATATTCGAACCGGCCATAGCTAATTTTCTAACAATATCCCCAACAGAACGGATTCCATTAAAATATAAACCATTTGATGATTGGTCGATTTGGTTTCCTAATACCTTTATTATTTTCTCTGGTTCAATTTTGGTATCATTCTGTGGTTCTATATTTGCAAAACCATTTTCAATCATTTCTTTGACTACTGTTAATATATTTAGTTTTTTACCAGTTGGTTTACTATTGGGTATACCTTTTATTTTCTCTTTTTCAGTTTCTGGGTCATTCCCATGGACTGATAGTCGAATAACACTTTTTGGCCATTTAATATCATGCCCTCCTCCAAAATTCAAAATGTGTTGTTGGTCCGCTTTAATTTTCCCTATCCGTTTATATTGATAGCCAATCTCATTAAATATTTTAATTAACTCAATCGTCCGAATCCCGTCAGAAATAATAAGTCCATCTCCTCTCTTATATTTGTCAGGGAATGTTAATTCAATTGATGCAGAGTTTGGTATAATAGAAAAAAGTCTATATAAATCATTTCCAGGATTACCTTCTAGAAAAAGCCCGGAAACAAATTGGCCAGATTTTCCCAAAACACTCATTATACGTTTTTCATTGATAAGTGTTTTACCTGGTTTCGGTATGGGTATATAACCAATTAATTGCCCAGGCGCCACGTTCTTTGAAAATCGATCTTTATCCATGATAGAAATAACAATTACTTGACCCTTTTTTTTATTCTGATTATGCATTGAAAAGTGATGAGTGATTGAAGGAATCATTTTTTCATACATCTTCCCCTCTAAATCCTGAATTATTTTCATGCATACCTGAGTTGGTTTAAATAACCATATATAAGATAATTGGATTGGCCAAAGCCCTCGAAACACACAATCACGCACTAAATAACTGGGTGATGCCCATTTCCCGTTTTCATTAATTTGCCTGATATCTAATTTAATCAATTTGTTAGATTGACCTATTTGGTTAACAAATCTTGGGGGTAATAATTTTCGTTGAACTAAAACAGGATAAAGAACTTTTGTTAGGATTTTTAATTCAGCTTTACCTGGTTTTCTACCGAGAGATCTTTCTATAAAATGATGATCAAGTGATGATAAAAGTGTCATTTAATCAACCCAATTTAATTTATTTAATTCGGGCTCAATTTCATCCCAGCTAAAGCCTCGCCTTTTTAAAATATTCATCAATTTTGTTTTCTCTTTTTTAGATGCTTCACGTGATCGCATTCTTTTTTCTATCGTGAGTTTAACGAGTTTTTCTGGTGGATTAAGGTCATATAAATTATCAAGAATTGGATTAAGAATATGATCTGGAATTTGGTGTGGAAAGAATTTATTTCTGACTGCTATTTCGCCAATATTTTTATTAGTAACCAAATGATTTGCGTACATTTTTGCAAAATTTGAATCGTTTATATATCCCTTTGATTCAAAATCATCTAAAACAGATTCTATGTTCTGCATAGCATAACCCTTTTCTTTGAGACGGCGGACTAGTTCAGCCCTACTTCGTTGACGATAACTTAATAAAATATAAGCATGATTTTTTATTCGAATTATCAATTCTAAGGATCTAATATTATCGAATTCACTTGAATCTAATTCTTGCCCAACCTTAAGAGGATTAGAAAGAAAAACGTCTTCAGATACACCGAAGACGTCTCCTGATTCAAAAACAATAGTGAATCGATTCTTTCGCCGCTTTTGTGGCGCAATTGATATTATTTTATGCCTCAGTTTCTATTACCTCACTATTCAATCCCATGAATGATTTTACTTTTTCGGTAACAGCATCCATTATATCTGGATTATCTGTAAGAAAGGATTTTGCATTTTCTCTACCTTGCCCAATCTTCATATCATCATAGGAATACCAAGCGCCCATTTTTTCAACAATATTCCCTTCCACAGCTAAATCAATAATATCACCCACATAGGAAATTCCCTGACCGTACATTATATCGAATTCAGATTTTTTAAAGGGGGGTGCAACTTTATTTTTTACCACTTTAACCCTAACACGACTGCCCACCATTTCAGCACCATCCTTAATGGTTGTAATACGACGAATTTCCAATCGAATAGAAGCATAGAATTTGAGTGCGCGTCCGCCAGGTGTCGTTTCCGGATTCCCAAACATAACACCAATTTTTTCACGAATCTGATTAATAAAGATCACCGTAGTATTGGACCGACTTACCGTACCCGTCAATTTCCGTAATGCCTGTGACATGAGCCTTGCTTGAAGTCCCATATGAGAAGCACCCATTTCACCTTCCAATTCTGCACGAGGCACCAATGCTGCTACTGAATCAATTACAACAACATGGAGAGCCCCACTCCGAACCAATGTTTCACAAATTTCTAAAGCTTGTTCTCCTGTATCCGGTTGAGATATTAATAATTCTTCGGTATTGACTCCCAATTTCTTAGCATAGTCAGGATCTACTGCGTGTTCTGCATCAATGAAAGCAGCAAACCCACCGGCTTTTTGCGCTTCAGCTACGATATGAAGCGCCAGCGTTGTTTTACCTGATGATTCCGGTCCAAAAATTTCAACAACTCTTCCCCTGGGAATTCCTCCAACGCCCAATGCAACATCGAGAGATAGACATCCTGTAGATATTATATTTTCCATCGTGGGAGTATAATTATCACCTAAGCGCATAATCGATCCTTTACCAAACTGGCGATCGATCTGGGTGATGGCTAATTCTAATGCTTTGGCCTTTTTTGATTCGACTGACATGATAATTCCTTTATTATTATAGTAATGCAATTTTCTGAATATTTTGAAATGATTTCCTTCCATCGGTAGACACAGCATTCAGCCTGACGATGTACATTCCGCTTGGCACTTTCTGTCCACTGTCAGCTAAGCTATTCCATTGTACAGAATGAAAACCAGCAATAATATTACTGGAATGAATATTTCTTACCAACTGTCCCTTTACATTATAAATACCAATTGTAACATTAGAATTTAAAGGTAAACCAAATGGAATAGTAATAGTTGGATTGAATGGATGCGGAAAACCTTTGTTTCAAATAATTCTGTTAACGCTTCTTCATGTTGTTCAAAGTATAGATTAACTGTGTATTGGTAAGAAATACCAAATGACAGTAATAAAATACTGACCAACAATTGTGAAATCACTTTTTTCAGTTTAAAAACCTGTCATAATATTTCCCCAAGGGGAAAGGCCTTTAATATTGTATAAATGGCTCCGGATGGCAGCAATTCACTACTGAAATAATGCACACGATCCACCGGGAAATCAATTGGATCGAAGGACGATTTTAAGAATGGATCCACATTGGGCGTATGCTTTTGTGGATATTTGATCCTTGCCAGGGTGATGTGGGGAGAAAAGTTTCGGTCTGATTTTGGAAATCCAAATGGGTCCAAAGCAGTCTCAATTGATTCCACCATATTTAATAATGGATCCGTATTGCCTTTTACACCAAGCCATAATGTTCTTGGGCGTGTTGGGATCGGGAAACAGCCGGTTTTTTCAATCGTGAGATCAAAGGGTTTTATTTGGGGAGTAATCTTTTCAATTTGATCGATCACATCATTGATGGATGATTCTGGTGTATGTCCCAAAAATTTCAACGTTAAATGAAGTTGAGCATTCTTAACCCAATTAATATCACCGTCTACTGACTCTAATGTTGAATATAACATATTCTTTTTAGTCCAGACATCTCGTGGAACAGGAATTCCAAGAAAGGTTCGTAATAATTTTTCAGTCATATTATTTTCTCAACTCAAATGCGCAGAGACGCAAAGTTTTCAATATAAACATTTTAACTTCTTTTCTTTGCGACTTGGCGTCTAATCGATAGAATTTGTTTATTCATCAATGTAATAGTGAAAGTCTTAACCAATTAAGTGCCACATGGCTGGTGCGAAGTTTATTTCTTTTTCGATTTGTTCCGAAATGGAATTCTTTGACTTTTACACGACCTTTTTTTGCCATTCCGATATAAACCAGTCCAACCGGTTTTTCATCTGTTCCACCCGTTGGTCCCGCAATACCCGTAACTGATATCCCGTAATCGGTATTAAATTTATTTTTCACATTGCGTGCCATAGATTCTGCTGTTTCTTCGCTCACGGCACCGTGTGCTTCCAATATGTCTTTTTCAACCCCAAGCATATTCATTTTAGACTCATTGCTGTAAACAACAAGTCCACCCTTATAGACATCAGAACTGCCCGAAACTTCTGTGAGCCGATGTCCGATCAATCCGCCCGTGCAGGATTCTGCCGTAGATACTGTTTTATTTTTATTTTTCGCTAATTGAATGACCACATCTTCGAGGGATACTTTACCTTCACCATATATTGAAACACCTAAAATTTTATAAATATCATTTGAAAGATTCTCTACAGGTCCTTCATCAGAATGAGAAATTTTTATATCCACCCCAAAGATTGAAGGGTAGTAGCCTAGGTTACATCCATGATTTGTATTTAAAACAGGCTCAATTTTTTCAATTAAGGCAGATTCCGGGATTCCCACTGTGCGAAGTGTTTTATTAAAAATGGGAGCTAAACCTTCTTCCTTGATCATGGGAATAATTGATTCATTCATCATCACTTTCATTTCTGATGGGACGCCTGGTAACGAAATAATTACTGTATTTTCTTTTCGAAATAAAAATCCACGAGCCGACCCCACCGGATTTGGTATTATATGTCCATTTGTTGGGATAAGAGCTTGACTACGATTTGACTCAGGAATATCCATATCATATTTTTCAAATCTTTTTTTCATTTTGTCCCAATAATCTTCATCAAACTCACTACCTGTGCCAACAAAATTGAATAATACGTTTCGCGTGATATCATCTGTTGTGGGGCCAAGCCCGCCCGTAATAATAACAAAAGCAGGTCCATCGTTTAATAATTGATTTAAGGTCTTTACAATTGGCTTTTCTACATCGGGGACCGTTATTTGTGTTTGAATAGAACACCCGATTTCTGATAAAGATCGACTGATCCACGCTACATTGGAATTGATTGTGTCACCAGAAAGAATTTCATTCCCGATGGTTAATAACGACACATTCATGCAACGAAATACATCAGACTTTGTGTAACAAGTAAAGCTAGAATTCCTGCTATAACATCATCCATCATCACACCGATAGCAGAATGTATATCATCCATCATTTGTATGGGACCAGGTTTTAATATATCAAAAAGTCGAAACAGAAAAAATGCTACAAATCCCCATACCAATTCATGAGGTACCAAATAAAGTGCGATCCACATGCCAACCCATTCATCAATAACCACAGCTTTCGGATCTGTATCATCCCATGCTTCAATCAGAATCTCTGAAACAACAATACCGATAAAAAAAATGACACCATTTATTAAAAGAAATAGTGGATCACTCATAATTGGTTTTAGGATATACCATGCAAGAAGGGCTACCAAACTCCCCCATGTCCCAGGGGCAAACGGTAATCGTCCTGCATAAGCAACCGTACCCAAAAATTCAGCTAGCTTTAGTTTATAATTCATTCTTTTTCTAAAAAGTCTTGTATGGCTTGCTTATTGGCATAGATGTAGGTAATACCCGTTATCATCGTAAAAATAGTCACACCAAGTGTTAAGTTATATACCAATCTGTATTCACGTATGATCTCTAACATAGGTTTCGCCCAAGCTAATGAAATTCCTTTTAATCCAAGCACAATTAGGATAAAACAAATAATGCCCATTTGAGTTGCGGTTTTTGCTTTAGCAATAGTTGATGTAACCAAGGAAAGCCCCTTTCTTTCCATGGCCATTCTCAACCCTGTAACAAATAAATCTCGAAAAATAATAAGAATGACCATCCAAGGTTCAATAATGCCCATTAATGCAAATGAAATAAATGCAGACGACACTAATATTTTATCTGCCAATGGATCCAGAAATTTTCCTTCTGGAGTAATTTGATCATATTTTCGAGCATAATAACCATCATAAGCATCGGTGATACTTGCCACTATAAAAATTATCAACGCTGTTGGGTGGCCCCATGGATTTTCCCAAAATAAACATAATATGAAAAAAGGCGTCAGAAGAATTCGAAAAAGTGTCAGAATATTTGGAAATGTTAAATTGATGTTCTTCCCTCCATGGCGCGAATTAAAGTTGCTTCGTCTATGTATTCTAAATTGCCACCTACAGGCAAACCACGTGCAAGTCTTGTTACTTTTACATTAAAACCAGATAATATCTTTGCCAGATATAAAGATGTGGTTTCACCTTCGACGCTGGGATTCGTAGCAACGACAATTTCCATATTTTCTTGCAATCGTTTTAGCAATGCATCAAAATATAAATCATCTGGACCAATCCCATCCAAGGGTGACAAAACACCGCCTAAAACATGGTATCTTCCATTAAAACTATTGGTCCGCTCAAATGCATAAATATCATGAGCTTCTTCTACAATACACAATATAGATTCATCTCGCCTAGAATCTGTGCAAATAGAACAAGGATCATCTTCTGTAATTCCATTACAAATTGAGCATTGGCGTACTTTTGTTTTTACATCTATCAAAGCATCCGATAATAGATTTGTGGAATAATCTTTTGATTTCATGATGTAAAAAGCTAATCGTTGGGCCGTCTTTTTACCAATACCTGGTAATCGGGTAAATTCATCGATTAATCGATTTGCACTGTCGGGAAGTGATCGCAATTACATTCCCGGTATTTTTAAACCTGACATCATACCACCAGCCACTGAGTTCATTTTTTCTTGTGAATCTGATTGAGCTTTTGATAATGCTTTATTTAAAGCTGAAATAATTAGATCTTCTAACATTTCCTTTTCTTCTTTCATCGCTTCTGGATCGATGGTTAATTCGAGAATTTCCTGTTTTCCATTCACCTTTACAGAGACCATTCCCCCACCAGATTCAGCATCAATAATCATATCAGATAATTGGCTTTGAACTTCTTCGATTTGTTTTTGCATTTCTTGTGCTTGTTTAAGCATCTTTTGCATATTTCCTTTAAACATGGGTCATACTCCTAACGTAAAATTTCTCCATCGAAAACTTCGATGATTTTATTAAATACCTTCTCTTCATTGGGATTCGGTTTTGTTTCTGTTTTTATAGCTGTTTTTTCTATACTGGATTCATTTTCATTGCCATTCACTAATTGAACCTTTATGGATTTGTTTAATAATTCAGCAATAATCTTTTCAATAATTGGTATACCTCGTTCAATCATTTTCACATTGAATCCACTTTTCCCTAATGATTTAATTGTCAAATTATTCTTATCCAACTTTAAAGGGTTACATTCTTCTAGGATTGCACCCACTGATGGACGCTCCAAATGGATTTCTTGAATAATAGAAGGCCATTTTTCCAGGATGAATTCAATTGTTATTTCAGTATCTTCTTCTTTTACTTTCGTGGAAAGTTTGGGTTCGGCAGGTTTTTCATTTGCATCCAATGGTATTTTTTTAGAATCCGATTCTTGTTTTTCATGAACAGATTTAGAATCAACTATTTTCTTTTCAGGTTCTGTGTAAATAGCCTTCCCAGGCTTTTGATTTTTTTGTACTGAAATTGATTTAGTTTTGGGTGATGTCTCTACAATTGGATTTGTAGGTATTGTTTTTCCGTTTAACAAATCGTCAATTAATACGGATTGATCCATATCTAATAATTTAAGAGCAGTCATTTCAAGTAATAAGTAGGGATCTTCTGCCCTACGGATCGTGGATGATACATCAATTAATACTTGACTCATTCTTAATAAATCTCTTCGGTCCCAATTTGTCGCTTCATCAACATACTTTTTCTTATGCTCCTCATTCATTTCCAAAAGGGAAGCTCCGTTTTTGATTCCACCATACATAATATTTCGAATATGCTCACCGATCCCTACTAATACTTCAGCTGCCGGTACCCCAAATCCGGAAAAAGTTGCCAAAAGTTTTACCATTTCTTCTGCATTTTTTTCTCGAATAGATTCTGTAAAATTGAAATATAAATCGTCCGTGATTAATCCCAGCGTCTTTACCACACCTTCATAGTTGATCTTTTCGCCACAGTAGGAAATCGATTGGTCCAATAGACTCAAAGCATCTCTCATACTCCCATCTGCCTTCCGAGAAATTGCGTTAATTGATTCTGGATCAAATGGAATACCTTCTTCTTCCAAAATGAATTCCAAGCGATCTGAGATTACTTGTAACGAAATTCGATTGAAATCAAATCGTTGGCATCGTGATATTATTGTTGCTGGGATACGGTGAATATCAGTTGTTGCAAAAATAAATTTTCCATGGGCAGGTGGTTCTTCTAGCGTACGGAGAAGTGCGTTAAATGCCTGAGGTGTCAGCATGTGCACCTCGTCGATTATTATAACCTTATACGCGCCATTCATGGGCGTAAATTTGATTTGTTCTCTCAAATTGCGAATTTCTTCGATTCCTCGGTTAGAAGCACCATCAATTTCAAGAACGTCTAATGAACGTCCATCGGCAATTTCTTTTGAAATTTCAGAATCTGGATCAAAAGTTGCTGATGGGCCACCCTCTGCATTTAATGCCATGGCAAGGATCCGTGCGGTTGTCGTTTTTCCCACACCACGTGGACCCGTAAAAAGATACCCTTGCGCAATTCGATCCTGCTCAAATGCATTAATCAATGTTTGCGTAATGTGAGATTGCCCCGCAACATCTTTAAAAGATTGTGGGCGCCATTTAAGTGATAATACTTTGTATGCCATTTAACTATTCGGCCGTGCACCGGCGTTTGACCATCCTGTTACAAATTCAAAAAAAACCAGCCAACTCAATTTCGGGATACTGTCGGCACATGAAAATCTCAACTGACTGCTGCTCCCTTCCGGGCCTGACAGGATTTGCTGGAAATCCATTGCAACAGTTCGAAATTTCAACATCGCTTAATTTTATCGAACTTGGCAGCAACAGCCTAGCGACGGCATCGATCCTGCTATAGCGGATTGCAGGTTACAGGGCACCGCTAATTCCCCATCTAGCACGGCCAGAAATTAATTTTTCATAATAATTTTAGGGTTGAATTTAATGCGATTGAAGCGTCTATATGTGACCAATCAATAGATAACTACAATTTTGATTTCGGCAATTTCAAACCAATCCCAAAAGTTAGATTGATCGAGTTTTATGATACCATCTTTAAAACTGAATCTTAATCTTTTCCGATACAAAGATTCTGTAAACCATTCAGAATTATCTCGTTTATAATAGATGGCTAAAAAGGGTGGACTATCTTCTTTTAGCTCCGGAATTAGTATCGTACAAATGGATTCATTGAATTCACCTTCGGCTGTAATGAAATCCAACTTGGTGTAACTATATACACGTTTTTTTAATTGAACAAACTCTTGAACATTTTTGGTATGGACTTGACCCTGAAGTTGGAAAGGTATCAGTACGGAAATAATTGAGATATAAAAAAGGGGGCGATTTCTCACCCCCAAATTTGCGGTTACTTTTTCCTTAGCCCAAATAATCCTTTTTTCTTCTTGGGCTTTTCTTCCTCAGCAGGAGGGGCTACATTTTTTCCAGAATTACCACCCGAATCCATAGTTTCAAGTCGTTTCTCCCATTCACTTACCTCTCCACTCCCTGAGTTTTGAGTTTTTCCACCACCGGGTATAAATTCTTCCGCTTCACCATCTTCTCCATTGCTTTCTGAATCAGCTTCAGGATTATCCCAAATTTCCTTCAATCTCTCGTGGCGTTTTTCAGAGTTTTCTTTTAAGGCCATCAGCATTTCAGAGACTTCCTCATCGAAATTTGCAATGGTTTCTTCTAGTCGCCGTATCAATTCTTCTTGTAGTGGACCACCATAACCATCGCCAACCTGATCCATTAGGCCTTCGAATTGATCCATTAAATGTTGTTTCTGTGGGTCGATTGCTGGTGCGGCGTTTTCTTCGTTCGCTACAGGTTTATCAGCTTTCTTTGGCATGGTGCCTCCAATGATTATTTTTGTTTTTGCCGTTCATAGGTATCTTTTGATAAAATAAATGTCTCTGATGGTGTCAATAATGTACTGATAGCATCAAACAATTCACTACTAAAAATCAAACCAATTACAAATCCTGATAATTGAGTATATCTGTTCAAATCCTTGCGCGGAATTTCATATTCATTATAAATGTCTTCTCGTTGTGAATTATAGATTTGGGCCATTCCCATTCCCACAAAAGCACTTATACCATACAAATACGGTTTAATGAAATCGTATTCTCCAATGGTCAATCTGTAAGAAATTGCATCTACATCACTTAGACTAATTTGATCCATCCTTGTAGCTGTTTGTATGTAGAGTATATTTTCTTCAACCTTTATAAGAGTTCCTTTTGTTGTTGGCGTTGTGAGCCACTTGACAAACCTTTCCGCTGATTTAGCAGTAAAACTTGTGCCACCCCTTAACCATTTTGGCATACTGTTTAATTTTCCAGCTAAATCTGCATGTATTGTTTTTGATTTAGAATATTTAATTTTAACAAATTGGGGTTTTGGAATTTCATTAACAATTTTTCCTGCTTTTAAATAATCTAAACCTTCGAACATAGCAATTTTAGCTTCTTCCGTCATTTCAGGTTGACCATTCACATAATTCTGAAGCGTTACAAATTCTTTTAAATTCAAGTGTTTAATTATTTCATCAAACTCACCATTTCTTTTTGTAACAATACGAAAGATATATCTGTTATTTGATTGCTGTATCAATTGTGCATTAACAAATCCTTTAACATCTGGGAAAATATTATAAAAGACATTTTCTTCTTTGTTTATCTCTGATCCTACTTTTTGACTTAATATAACAACGTCATTAGCCCAACAAGGAGTTGATAGAAAAAAATACGCTGAAATAATAATTAGTATACCCAAAAGAGATCAAAAATCAAACGTGGTTTCTATGGTTGTTTGTTTGATGGGTTCTAAAGTGCCCGTCCCATCATCACGATAATACTGTCTAAAATCCCAGATCAAACTCACACCTTTACTCAATTCATATCCAACGCGATAGCCCATGATTGTATTCTGACTTGGATTTTCAAAATCGAATGGATTTTCATCATTGTTTCGTTGATAATAAGCCATGGCAGAACTGATCTTTGGAATATTGTCTGTGTTGAGGCTCAAGTATGAATAAAAACTTTTATACTCAACAGAATCTGCTTCCATATTTGCATAGGATGCAGTAAATGAAGCAAGATTAAACAGATTCATAGACGCAGATCCAAAATAGCCAGCCGATGAGAAATTGTTGCTACTATCATCAAACATGAACATATCTTTCGTTAGGATGGTTGTTTTATCACTATCAGAACGAGTCACGACTCTATTCAGATCATAAGATTGATCAAAAAATCCAGGTAAGAAGGATCCAGTCACAATTCTATATTCTAATGAAATATTTAATAACCCAAGAATGGATGATCGAATTCCGGGTATAGTAATTCCGGTACCATTTCGTTTAATTCTTGTGAATGTTGAATCAACCGTTACAGCTTCAGGAAAATTCAGATTATTGAATTCTGAATAAACATCCAAACTGAATGCTTTACTTTTAAAGACTGGGTATCCAATATCAACGGACCAGCCTAAAACTGAAGCAGTATTGTTTTCTAAACTAAAAGGCTTGGCTTTTCTTACAATATTTGAATCCAAGTATAAGGTATCGGTGACCCATTCGTATTGCCCCGGATATAATATGTCTGTTAATCCATCACCATCTATATCCAATTCCAATGGGTCATCATCAGCGATTCCGTCTGAATCTGTATCAATTGAATACGCCGGATCTGTTGGAAAATCGTCAAAAATATCAGGATATGAATCATCATCTCCATCCTTTAAACCAGAGAACATATTGGCATCGGATACAACATTAACACCGATTGAAAGTGGGAAATCTTCCGATACAGTATAAGCAGTTCGGAGTCCCAGCAAGGTACCACCACGGGAAAAATCTTTTACATTCGAAAGGAATATTTCTCCACTAACAGGTCCCACATTAAAACCGGTATTAATTCCCACACGACGAACAGATGGGAATTCCATCATATTAGAATAGCCATTCATTAAGCCACCATATCCTAAAGTGACGCTTTCCATAGAACCATATTTGACCCAAACTGGATCAGATTTTTCACCATAGCGGATAAACATAATCTTATCCAATAACAATGATGGATCATTTTTAATGTCCCATTCGTCGGATCTCACATTGCCTTCATTATCAATATAAATAACAAGATCCAAACCCACTCCAATTTTCCCAATATTGATTTCCGGACGAAGTGCCAATTGGTTATATAGCACACCATCAAGTGTAACGGACCCAATTCCCAATCCCATTCCGAATGGTTTTTTCGAGGGTGTGGGCAGGTCACCATCCACATCTTCAGGTGTATCTTCAGTTGACGGAATTTCTTCTGGCATTGGTTCTGTGGGTTGAACCGTTTCAGGTTCCGGTGTATCGGGCTGAGTTTCAGGTTCAATTGATTCTACTTCCGGTTCAAGCTCTTGAGGTTGTGTTTCTTGCACAGGTTCTTCAGAAGACTTTGGTTCTTCTCGTTCTGATGGCGGCTCTTTTTCTTCGTAGGGTTCTAACTCAGGGTCTGGTGGATATTCGCCGGGAGCAGCTGGTGCCTGGAGCAAATTCCCCGTTGCATTGCTGATCGCTTTCTGTCCGGGCCCCACAGACACAGATTCACCACTGATCATATTCATGACTTCGAATAATCCTTCTTTTCCAATAAATTGATCTACACCTGTTTGACTCACGATTGCAGCAAATTTTGTTCCTTTTACACTGGCCACACTAATGGGTGTTTGAATACGGAATGTTTTTGTTCGTCCTTCTCGTTGAACATCATTCAGTATCGTACCGAATTCAAGATCGATTGTTCTTGTGTTTTGTGTGTCTAAAAATTCAAATTGAGTATTTTGATGGACCTTTAATACGGTTTTATCATCGAGATACATAATGACAGCAAACCCATTTTCTCCAACATCAATAGCATCCCCATTATTTACAGCAGTCCCCAGACTCGCTTTTTCGGAAAAAGTTGCCATGCCCATCCGTTTAAAATTGACTTTTCCTTCTGCCTTAATGAGGCGAGCAATTGATTCGCCAGATAGATTTGATAAAAGAAGCGTGGCAATAATTATTTGAATTAATATTCTGAACATTTTGGTTTACCCGTAATTAATTTTCCTAAAGTTACTTTTTAATTGACCGATACATCAATGATTCTATGGAAGAAAATTTAATTCCCATAGATTCACTTAATCCCATTTCACAGGTTCTGCTGGATGATATACCTTTTGATGATGTAATACCATTGAGCGACTGAGATACAGCATTCTTCGGCAGTTCCGGAACACGTAAACTCCTATCACCACCGGTCCCACAGCAAAATGGCTCCATGGGCGATTCTATGGATGAAGCACATAATTGAGCCAAACTTACTAAATCATCTCCACTCCCCATTTTTTGGGATGAACAGACTGGATGAACATAATACGATTCATCCATTGGACTTAAATCCAATTTATCTTTAATGATAGACAAAAACTGGACTGAATCCAAGAATGTTAGGTTTGAATTCGATTCACGGAGAAAATGGGTGCAAGGAGACATATCAATTACTATTGGAATTTCTCCGTGTCGAGTTTCTTCTTTTAATCGATGGACTAAATCCAAATTCATATCCTTAGCAACTTCTTTATGCCCGCCAGACTCAAATGCCATTCCACAACATTGCATTGAATAATCATCCATCATATTGATCTTGATATGGGCAGATTGAGCTATTTTTGATAAATATTCGTAAGAGGATGTCCCCGACTCATCAGCAGCCAAAACCCGGGACGAACATGACGGAAAAAGAATATAGTCAGGCTCTTGATTTATATTGCCATCAAAATTGCTGGATAGGGTGATTCCATCTTTAGGCCAACGAGGTAATTGAGTTCGGAAAATTGTATGGATCCATTTGGTCATTACTTGGATAAAATTATTCCCAAATATTTTTTCGACACCGATGACGACCTTTAACCCGATCCGAATTAAAGAAATACCCCTATTAAAATGATCCCTAAAATATTGAACCATTTTATTACTTTTTTCTGGGGTACACCGAAGATCCTTTACCATGGTTCCTGTATTAATATTCACGGGACATTCTGTTTCACATAGTCCATCTGTGGCGCAAGTCTCCCACATAGCATAATTATAAAGTTTCAAATCCTTTTCAGGGATGGGAGTCAGTACTGATTCCCGCATCACCGAGATCCTTTGACGTGGTGTAAGTGTTAAACCGCGACTCGGACATATCCTTTCACAAAAACCACATTCAATACATTTATCAACTTCATCGTGAACAGGTGGCATTGGCTTAAGATCTTGCATATGTATCTTCTTATCCCGACTTAGTAATACATTGGGATTCATAATATGCAAGGGGTCCGCTAAAGTTTTTAGGTTCCACATGATCTCATAAAGTGGTCCGCCCCACTCTGTTTCAACAAAAGCAGCCATATTTCGGCCCGTGCCATGTTCAGCTTTTAAGGATCCATTAAATTGCCCCAAGGTCATATTGGACAAGTCATTCATCATCCCTTCATAATTTTTGACACCCGTTTTATTATCCAAATCAACTGAAGTAATAAAGTGCAGGTTTCCATCTTTAGCGTGTCCAAAGATCACGCCATCATGAAATTCGCGTTTTTTAAAGATCGATTTTAATCCACGAATTGCAGGTGCAAGATTTTCCGCATCCACAGCAATATCTTCCGTAATGATACTGGTCCCTGTTTTTCTCAAGGAGCCCAGTGTAGGATACAGGCCTTTCCGGATCTTCCAAATTGTCTCCCTATCCTTTGCCTCTGTGACAAGATCCATGGAGACCACCGCAGGATCTTTTCCGGAAAATTCCCGTGATTCATCGATCAGACGTGTGATCTCATCTTTCGAATCTTCCTGGTATTCCACCAATAAACCTGTCAAATCATCTGAGATCGAATTTGGATCATAGGGTGGATCTTCTACATAGCGGGCTGTACGCAGAGATTCATCGTCCATGAATTCAATAGATGAGGCACCCAGTTCCTTAAAAAAGGGGACCGAATTCCCAGCTTCTTCAGGTGATCTAAATAATATAAGACCAGTCCCCTTTTCTGGTGGATCAGGAATTGTTTCCAGCGTCACATTAGAGATAAATGCCAGTGTCCCTTCTGCTCCAACCAGTAGATGGGCAAATATGTCCAATGGATGATCAAAATCCAATAATGCATTCATGGAATACCCAATGGTGTTTTTGATGCGGTATTTTTCTCGAATTTTCTGAACCCAAGTTGAATTAGATTCAATTTCATTTTTTAAGGCTAGTAATCCATGTGCTAGCTCCTGTTCCCCTTCACAAAATTTTTCCTGTTCGCCTGGATGATTTGTATCGTATCCATGCCCATTGGGTAAAATAAAAGAAATATCTTTTAAGGTATGGTAAGCATTGAATTCGGTGCCACAGACCATGCCGGATGAATTATTGGAAACAATGCCGCCAATCCGTGCCACATTGATGGATGCCGGATCTGGTCCAATCTTGCGGGTGTAGGGTTTTAATATTTTATTCGCGACGGCACCATTCACGCCAGGTTGACACCAGATGGCATCTCCCCCGTCTAGCACCTTGAATTTTTGCCAATCATACAAAACTTCTGCAATAATTCCCGTTGTGATGGATTGTCCTGATAGTGAAGTTCCAGCCGTACGGAAAGTGATGGGTGTTTTAGTTTCTCGTCCGTAATGTAAAAGAGATTTTATATCATCCTCATTCTTTGGCCGAACGACAGATTCGGGAATCATTCGATACATACTGGCATCTCTGGCATAGGCCAAACGTGTAATTAAATCATCATGGATGCATGACTCTGGGAGAAAACTTGACAGATTTCTCATGGAAGAGGACGGCATTTTTCTCGAATGGGATCAGGGACTGGAATGGGTTTATTCATTTGATAATTAAATGCTACCATTTTAAATAATGCAGAACAAACAGGAACTTTCTCTCCTTTAATAAAGATGGCAGCCAAAAAATCAAAACTTGTTGTCCCTACACGGCAAATCCGGTGACCAATATCCAATGATGCTGAATGTTTAACCTGAGACAAATAATGTACATCCATGGATGCCAAAATGGTACTTTCATCCATATCTTTACGAATGCCTAAATAGCCCAATTGAGTATATACATCCACCCGTGCTGATTCCATATAGCTTAAATATATTGCATGATTTAGATGGCCTAAGGCATCCATATCTCGCCACCGCGTATCGATCGAAGACCAAAAATCGAAATCTTTTCGTTGTAATTTCCTCATGTTCATTATGAAAATTAATTAAACATGAGCTTCCCTAACACAAAAAGATTAACATTCGGCGAGTTTTCCAAAGAAGATGCTGAATTACTGTTTCAATTAAATGGTGATCCCGAGGTCATGAAGTATATCACCCTTGGCAAACCAATGACACTCAGTGAAGTGAAAACAAGGTCAATCCCTAGGATTATGAAATCTTACACATATGAAAAAGATTTCGGAATATTTCCTGCGCGGTTGATCGAATCAGGAGACTACATTGGCTGGTTTCAGTTTGAACCAGACCATGAAATCGAAAGTGCCATTGAAATCGGCTGGCGTCTAAAGAAAGAATATTGGGGCAATGGTTACGCCACAGAAGGCGCAAAACTCCTGGTGGAAATGGGGAAACAAATGAACCGAAAAATTGTAGCCCGTGCCATGAGCGAAAACAAGGAATCCATTCGTGTTATGGAAAAAGCTGGACTTAAATTTGTGGAAGAATTTTGGGATGATTATGAACCCCGATCCGGTAACCCAGATGTACTTTATGAATTGAAATAACAGGGGTATACAATGCCAACATCCCCCCAGGAAATGATGGCTGCCATGATGAAGAATCTGGCGGAAAAAACAGGCCATGACTTAAACCATTGGCTCAAGGTGGTTAAAACATCTGGTGAAGAAAAACATATGGCCATTATTAAGCATTTAAAATCTGAACATGGTCTCACCCATGGCTATGCCAATTTCATCGCTTTTAAGGTGCGGGAAGAATCGGAACCACCGAAATCCGGGGATGATCTTGTGACCGATCTTTTTAAGGGT
The DNA here is from genome assembly GCA_029936885.1 of Fidelibacterota bacterium. GTDB lineage: Bacteria > Fidelibacterota > Marinisomatia > Marinisomatales > UBA1611. Next base: position 20,739 of record JAPYRR010000022.1, read on the forward strand.
CCCAAAGAGGCCATGAAACATCTTTATGATTCATTGGTAAAAATAGTTGAAAAATTCGGTATTGATGTTGATGTGTCCCCAAGAAAAACCTATGTTACCATCAGAAGATCAAAACAATTCGCCATTTTTAAACCCTCCACAAGAGGCCGTTTGGATGTGGGCTTAATTTTAAAAGGTGTGGCTGAAACGAGCCGTTTAAAAACCGGGAAACAAGTCAGCGGCATGATGACCCACTGCGTGGCAGTTCACTCCAAAAAAGAAATTGATAGTGAATTAAAGTCCTGGTTGAAAGATGCCTATGACAAAGCTTAAATCATTCCCGATTATTTTGTAGATTTTCTACCATGAAACGAGTTCTTTTTATACCTGCACTTTTTACATTCTTTTGTTTGGCGCAACCCAAAGATGCCATAGAGTTCCAAGTGGATAAAGTGTCCGGTACCATTCTGAATAGCGCAACCCAAACACCAGTTTACGATGTAAAAGTAAAACTTTTGAGTGGGAATAATGCATTAAAGGATTCCACTTTTACTGATAAATCAGGTTATTTTTTAATAGAGCTAGTTGGGTATGTTTGGAAACCTAAAATCCGTATTGAATCTCGGAATTTCCAACTAATCAACCGCAAGATCCACCCGGATGAGCTGGATGCAGAGAATCAAATTATTTTAAATCTGACTATTGATCCCATCTCTGAAAATGAGCGAATTCCGCTCCTTAAAAAAACAAATATGGAATATCGTTCTGAAACATTTTTTATCAAGGGAAATGTATTTTATTATGCCACTTTTAATGATACAGGTCTTTCTGCAGAACGGGTCGTTATTCGCTCACGGGAAGCATTTAAAAATAAGGATGGGTTACTCAAAATTCGTGTAAATGATTCGGTTTATGATCCTGTCCTGTGTTACGTTCCCCAAATGGGACACTATGAAAATTTAACATCTATTATGGATGATTATTTTGAAGACCCAGTTTTTGGACCTTCCGGCAACCCTGAATTTTTACCCAATGAAATCCTTGAACCGTCCATCATTTTTGGCACGATTCGTGATCAGAATACGGGGCGTCCTGTTTTTGGAGCAGAGGTAAAGTTATCTGGTTTAGGGAACCAACGGATTACTGACAATAATGGGAATTTTGCTTTCCAGGTTCTGAATGCTGGAACCTATACACTTCAAGTCTCTCCACCTCTTGGATCTTCATCTAAGCAAATGAACCAACCTGAAATTAAAATAAATAATAAACGTGGCGTTTGGTTACGATCCGATCAATATCTTGTCCAGTGAATTTCACGCGATTAATATTTTACGTCCTGATCTTATCTATCATGTCTGGAAATAATCCCAATAAAGAATCCGAAATAGCAACCCTTGGTGGTGGGTGCTTTTGGTGTGTAGAAGCTGTATATCAGCGCGTAGATGGCGTTTTAACTGTAAGACCTGGCTATGCCGGTGGACATATCAAAAACCCAAGTTATAAAGAGATTTGTACAGGAAGAACAGGACATGCCGAAGTGGCCCGGATTGAATTTGATTCCAAGCAAATCTCCTTTGAGCAAATATTAAACATATTTTGGCAAGCCCACGACCCCACGACACTCAATAAACAGGGTGCAGATGTTGGGACACAATATCGTTCAGCTATTTTCTACCATTCAGAAACCCAAAAACAGATTGCTGAAAAATCATTATTATCCGCAGACAAATCTGATTATTGGCCTAACCCGATTGTGACAGAAATAATAGAGATAAACAATTATACCCATGCGGAAGATTATCATGACAATTATTATCAGGATAACCCAAATCAGCCCTACTGTATTTTTGTAATTAAACCCAAATTAGATAAATTGGAAAAACTGGGTATTATAAAGTAAATATTTGTTTGCTGATTCTGCCCATCAGCTCAATGAGCGATTTTTTCTCTCGTATTCCTTCATGGCAGCAATCAATGTATCTACGCCTTTTTCTGGCATGGCGTTATAAATAGAAGCTCGGAATCCACCCACGGAACGATGACCCTTCAAGGTTTTGAGTCCACGTTCATCGCAGAATTGTAAAAAATCCTTATCGTCCAACCCTTCTTTATCAAAAATAAATGGTACATTCATGAGAGAACGATCTTCTTCAACAATGGGAGATACAAAGAGTGAATTTCTTTCAATTTCATCATATAATTTTTTTGCTTTTCGCTCGTTGATTTCTGCCATGGCTTCTAATCCGCCCAAATCTTTAAGCCATTTTAAAGTTTCATTCACCACAAAAACAGAAAAAACGGGTGGT
>JAPYRR010000104.1 GCA_029936885.1 Fidelibacterota bacterium
GAATAAAAGAGGGGTAAACAAAAATATTGGACTCTGTTTTCCGGGAATCAAAAATAAAAATGGCGTGGTCATTATGGCCAATGGCCCAAGGATTCCAAATTTATTGGAGAGAATTCCAGAAATTGACTCACTATACAGTGATTCTGATTCTTGTGTGTTGGGCGAATGGAAATCATCCATTGGTAAAATGGAAAACGCTGAAAATGCAATTTACATTGGTGGCGGAACCGGCATTGCAGATGGCGTTATTTTAAATGGAAAATTGATTGATTTCAATGAAAGAGATGAAATTAAGCGATCCTGGGAATTGATCATGGAGAACGGAAAAACTGTAGAATCATGCCTTTCTCCAAAAGGGATGATTGACCAATGGAATTTATCTCATAGCGATAAAATTGAAAGGTTAGACCAACTCTCTCAAAAAGAAAATGCTAACCCAATTTTTGAAAAAGCAGCGGTAGCATTTTCATTTTTAATTCAAGATCGAATCCGGTTTTTTAACACCAATCATGCTAAAGTTGAAAAGATTGTCATTGGGCAACGATTGGGTGCTTTTATTTCATCTTCCGATAATATTTTAAAATCATTTTTTGAATCCAAAACTGATATTCCAATCGCAATCTCTTCTGATAGACGAACGGCAGCCTTGGGCGCAGCATGGAAAAAAATATGCTCGTAAAAGGTCAAGTTCCACACCAAGAGTCTATTGTTTCAATCGGTCTTGTTTTACCGGTAGATAAACAAACTTCAATTGAGATTAGAGATTCCGTCACCAATAAAGATAATAGAATTGAGACAAATGAAGAAAACCTTTATAAAAATGGTGAGATTGTTCCCCATATCAAATTTGCTCCATCCACCCATCACCCCATCTATTCAATCAATCCAATTCGAGCCGGCCGTGGATTTCATTGGGAAAAACAAATTTCAATTACCGTTGAAGGAAATCTTGAAATAAAAAATCAAGATGGTTTTTTGTTTGTGATCAATCACATTCCCTTGGAAAAATACCTAGCCTGTGTTGCTACTTCAGAAATGAGCAGTGAATGTCCGCCCGCCTTTCTGGAATCTCAAACCATTGCGGCCCGGTCTTGGCTTTTGGCCGCAGCCGAACAAAAACATGCAGATCTTGAAATTGATGCGTGTAATGATGATTGCTGTCAACGCTACCAAGGAATTGAAAACTTGTCAAATTCGGCGATTCACGCAATTGAAAAAACACGGGGACATGTGTTAATTCATAATGAAAATATCTGTGATACACGATATTCAAAATCATGTGGTGGTATTTCAGAAAATAATGAAAATGTGTGGCATGATAAGCCCAAACCCTATCTACGTGCTGTATTGGATGAAAAAGATACAAACATCCCAAATCTCAAGTCTGAATCAGACTTAAAAAAATGGATGAATGAATTACCGAAATCTTATTGCGGACCCGAATTTATTCCGGAAAAAGACCTTAATAATTATTTGGGAAATGTTGATAAATCTGGAAATTATTTCCGCTGGAATGTTTCATTTTCACAAGAAGATATAACAAAACTTATTTCTGAAAAAACAGGTAAGACCTTTGATTCAATTCTATCACTTCAACCCTTGGAACGGGGAATTTCAGGAAGAATAATAAAAATACAGATTGATGGCATGGAAAATGGAAAAGCAACTCATGTGATTTTAAAAAGCGAATACGAAATTCGCCGTGTCTTACATCCGAATTTTTTATTTAGTTCCGCCTTCATCATTGCAGCAAATTCCACCCCGAATTCTCCTCCATCTCGGTTTACATTTAAGGGAGCCGGCTGGGGGCTCGGTGTGGGTCTGTGCCAAATTGGTGCTTTGGGAATGGCTTTAAAAGGACACACCACTGCCAATATTTTAGCCCATTATTTTCAATCAACTGAGTTAAGAAAAATTTATTCATAATGGTATTAAAGTCAAAAACACATCCATGGAGTTGGATACCTTCCCTTTATTTCGCCGAAGGCCTTCCATACGCATTTGTCATGCTGGTTTCCGTTATCATGTACAAAAAACTAGGACTATCTAATACAGACATTGCACTTTATACCAGTTGGCTATACTTACCATGGGTAATTAAACCGCTTTGGAGTCCCATTGTAGATATTTTCCATACAAAACGGTTTTGGATTGTAATCATGCAGGTTTTAATCGGCGCAGGATTAGCTGGTGTTGCTTTTACGATTCCTTCATCCGATCCACTTAAATATACCATGGCATTCTTCTGGTTATTGGCATTTAGTTCTGCCACCCATGATATTGCCGCCGATGGATTTTATATGCATGCCCTATCATCCCATGATCAATCATGGATGATTGGTATTCGAAATACCTTTTACCGTTTTGCCATTCTTTTCGGACAAGGACTTCTAATAATGTTTGCGGGCAAAATGGAACTACGGACAGGAAGCGTCACCACCGCATGGTCCATCACCTTTTGGATCTTGGGTGGATTATTCATAATTTTTGCAATTTACCATAGATGGATACTGCCTTCACCCTCTTCTGATCATAAACATTCAGATTTAAAATTATCTGAAGCAGTACATAATTTTATTCATATATTTATTTCTTTTTTCAAAAAACCAAAGATTGGTATAGTTATCATTTTTATTTTATTATACCGGTTTGGAGAAGCACAATTGGTCAAAATTTCACCCTTATTCATGTTGGATTCTCGTGAAGCAGGGGGACTTGGTTTGACCACAATTGAACTCGGGTTTTCCACCGGGACACTGGGTATGATTATGCTCACAATTGGTGGCATAACAGGCGGATTTTTTGCCGCCAAACATGGGTTAAAAATCTGGATATTTTGGATGGCTTTGGCCATGAAGCTTCCAGATCTTGTTTATGTTTTTATGGCGTGGGCCCAACCCGAAAGCTATCTCCTTATTAGTTCTTTTATAGCCATAGAACAATTTGGATACGGGTTTGGCTTTACTGCTTATTTATTATATATGATGATGGTTGCTGAAGGAGAGCATAAAACAGCGCACTATGCCATTTGCACAGGGTTCATGGCTTTAGGCATGATGATTCCCGGTATGTTTAGTGGAGTGCTTCAGGAATATATTGGATATTATCATTTCTTTATTTGGGTAATGATTGCAACAATCCCAGGACTTATAATGATTAAATTCCTCCCAATGGATTCTAATTTTGGGAAAAAAGAATAATAAATTTAAGCATTATACAAAATAAATTGGATTCTGGGAGCTAGAAACTGATGGATATTTTATTCAATGGGTAGCAGGAATTTTAATGATTTACGGATTCACATTTGGGATCGGAAATCTCATTTTCCAAAATTACAGTCTTTCCGTACTCCTATTTGGCTGTGCAGGGATTGGCTCTTATTTGGTATGGAACGGATCACTTTCAAAACTCAATTAACCAAAAATGGGACAATTATTTAAAACGTAAATATGTAATTAGGTTTATTCTTCTTTGATTATTTCTAAAGATTATGATTAGAATAATTACTTATTACATATTTACATAATTATTCAAAAACATGTCAGGACCAAGACGAATATATTCCATTGATATTTTCCGGGGGCTCACTATCGCCCTCATGATTCTCGTGAACAATCCCGGGACTTGGGGACATATTTATGCACCGCTTCGTCACGCCAAATGGCACGGCTGCACCTTAACGGATCTGGTTTTCCCATTCTTCCTTTTTATCGTGGGTGCCTCCATGCGTTTCGCATTTGTGAAATGGCATTATTATCCATCCGCAAAATTTTATAAACATATTTTTTGGCGATCATTTTCCATTTTTATGGCTGGGTGGCTCATTCATGCATTCCCATTTATTCGGCAAGAGTGGGACTTGTCTTCCTTTCGGTATATGGGCGTGCTCCAGCGGATTGCCATTGCTTACGGCATCAGTGCTTTGCTCATCATTCGCTATGATTTCAAACAACTTTTACCCATTTTGATGGGCATCCTTATTTTTTACTGGGGATTGC
>JAPYRR010000105.1 GCA_029936885.1 Fidelibacterota bacterium
TCAAAATTACCGCCATTTTATATCGGGAACAAAGAATATGAAAGTTAAATAGTAGGATCTTTTTATTTAAATTAAACAGAAGATGATGGACATATATCCGCCAACACACATTCACCACATTGTGGACGCCTGGCAATGCAAATAGCCCGTCCATGATCAATAATCATATGTGTCAAATTTGTCCAATCAGTTTCTTCAAAGATTTCCATCATTTCTAATTCAATTTTTTTTGCATCCTTGGTTTTCGTAAAACCGAGTAGCCCCATAATTCGAACCATGTGTGTATCAATTACCATCGATGGAACTTTATATATTTCGCCCAAAACACAATTGGCGGTTTTACGTCCCACTCCCGGTAATTTTATCAATGTTTCTAAATTATCAGGTACTTCCTCATTATACTCTTCCACAATTATTAAACTGGTGCCTTGGATACTTCGAGACTTTTGGTTATGATATCCACAAGAATGGATATCCTTTGCCAATTCCGTCACATTGCAATAAGCAAAATCTGCTGGCCTTTTATATTTTAGGAAAAGGTCTTTAGTTACAATATTTACACGATGGTCCGTGCATTGCGCTGATAAAATAGTTGCAGTTAATAACTCATGAGGAGATTTATAATTCAAGGAACACTTTGAATCAGGATACAATCTTCGAAGACGAGTCACGATTTCCGTTGCCCGTTCCCGTTTTTTAATTTTGGATTCTCTCAAGTCAATAATTCGTCTAACAAACTGGGCATATTTTTAATAAGGCTGGAGCGCGGCACTATAATATCGCAGCCGGCAGCCCGTAATTTGGATTGTTCCCTGTTATTGATCTTTGTCATGGTTCCAATAACTTTTAATCCTCGGCGCTTGAGTTCTGCTACCAAACCAACGGAAGAAAAAACGGCTTCATCCATATCCACAACAGCGAGTTTTACAGGTCCCGGGAAAGAATCGGGATCGGTATTTTCATCAGAAAATTCCACATTTTTTCCTTTATCAACGCAGGCAGATGATAAGCGTGAACCCAATTCAAAATCCTTCACAAACAATAGTACTTCCGGCATTTTCTACTCCAAAGAAGGAACGACATCCCAATCAAAATCGGAAGGATTATCCAATCCGTCATACGTGAGTCGCACCATTTCTATTTGATTCAATAAAACAGACACATCAATTCCCCGATGAACACCGGAAAAATCCTGAAACTTTTCTTTACATTTTCTTAACAAATTTTTTGCACCCGTCATATTCCCGTTTCCGATGTGGACGAAGCTCACAGCCAATTGAATCAACCCTTGAACGAATTTTCGGTCTTCCAAATAATAATCTGACCAAAGATCTTCCCAGGCCTCATGGGCATCAAAATAATCCATGCCCTTGAATTGCTTCATTCCTTCCAGAAATAATTTTTCTTTTTTTTCTTCTTCATTCACTGATGATCACCGGCTTTTTCATTATAAAATGTTTCCCATCCTGGTGAATAGTACAAGCTTGAATATTGGGATCATGTTCAAAAAACAATATCCAATTCTCATCCACCATTTTTGGAAGTAATTTTTCTTTTTCCTGTACCGTTATGACAGGATTGATATCGTATGCCATCACCCATGGAACCGGAATATGAGCGGCCAAAGGGAAAATATCAGCTCCATAAAATATGGTTTTATTTCCATCCGAAACCACCGGATGCATTAACCCAGTTGTATGCCCGTAAGTCAAATAAGTGTCTATACCGTCTATGAATGATTCGTGACCATCCACAATTTCTATCATTCCATTTTCAGCTAGAACTTTCCAATCAATTTCCATAAAACTACCAGAATCTTTTTGACTCGGATGGTTTGCCAAATTCCAATTCTCCTGGGAGACCCAATATTTGGCATTTGGGAATGTGGGAACAATTTCGCCATTTTCAATTTTAGTATTCCCGCCAATATGATCAAAATGGAGATGGGTACAAAATACGTCAGTTATGTCGTCTGCAGAAAAACCATATTTTGTTAATGACAATTCGATACTATACCGACTTGTATCTATATTATAGATTTTTTTGAATTTTTCATTCCACTTGGTGCCATTTCCTGTATCAATCAAAATTTTCCGATCCTCATTTACCAATAATAAAGATCGAGTTACCATGCCAATCCGATTCATCTCATCTGCAGGTGCTTTCTTTTCCCATAATGGTTTTGGGATTATCCCAAACATTGCACCGCCGTCCAATCCGAATTCGGATGTCTCTATGCTGTATAATGTGTATTTGCCAATCTTCATAATATAAAGCCATCCAACCTTACTCCAAGGAGTCCAAGTTGGGTGTGTGTAGCAGTTTTAGAAAGGGCTCGCACGGCCTCTAAAATTACCAATGCATTGGCTTTTTCAGATTGAGATTTTTCACTGACAATAATTGTTTCTGCTACCAGGATAAATTTTCTTTTTACTTGATCCAATAACCAATGATTTTGATCCGGTGCAAGTCCTGCATCACTTATAATAATTTGAGAGCACCAATGGCTTAACTCTCTCTGATATCCTCGGATTCTGACATAATCTCCATCCCATAATCTTGAAATAGCACCCAATAATGAAAGGTCACAGGATTCTATCATCATATCATTAATTTTAGCAGGAGATGAATCAGCTTGATCATGGGGCTCCGGCAATAATTTTTCACTTATCCAATCCAGAATACATTTTGTAAAAGCCCAATTGTCATCTTTTGTTTCCTGGAATTGAAATGCCCGTAATAAATGAAAAATGAAAACGGCATTACGGTCAGAATCCTGTAATCCTAATTCAGCTAACACATCCATTGTTCCACGAGATTGATCAGAAGCCATAAATGTTTTTGATGCCAATATTTGAACATCATCCCATTCACCTTTTTGGCAGGCATCTTCAAGATCACCAAGAAACGCCGTGAGCCCAATTCCATCTCTTACGACTTTATCTAATTGAGTTTTGTCATTAGATCGGAAATCAAAACCACATAAATATTTTGTAGAAAATTCAAGGAGTGGTTTTGATGGATTCTCCCGATCATCTCCGATTAAATTTTTTATTGAGTTCATGACACAAACGGGATGTAAGCCCTTCACTGATGATTGTTCAACAGATACACTGCAAAATAAAAGGTCATTCAGGATTTGAATGAGTGAAGATCCTAGGTTTTGAGAAAGAAATTTTTGACAGGTTTGCCTGTCTTTAGAAAATAGGGCAGACCGAAAGGATGAATCAGTCATTTGTCAAAGGATTGTAAAAATTATTTTTTCTTTTTTTTGGTTGAATCCAAATACATAAACAATTGAAATGACAACCCGGTCAACCGAGAGTATTCCGATGGAAACCCATTATATTTATGTTCATAGTTTTTATAACGGGGGCCATAATCTTCGATTGTATCAGGGTCATTGGGATCCCAGTTGAAGTTGAACAGTTCCAAAATAGGTATCGATCTAAAATCATGAAAATACCCAATTTCAATCCCATACTTTTCACCTATTCTCCGTCCATAAAGAAAACCAAATCTTAGACTTTCTCCTTTGGAGACGCCCTCCGGTATATACATCCCACGATACCCTCTCCACGATACCCCCAGCGACTTTCCTTTTTTAGTTTTTTTGGCTTGTTTGAATTTGTAGTAGGTGAAATCAATACTAGAATTAGGTGCAATATTATAAGCAAGATTCAGAGCATCCCATTTTCTGTCTTTTCTAAACAGAATTCGGTTTATATCAATACCACTCCCAGATAGAGGAAGGCCTACTCTTATTCCAACATCTGTATACTGATTTAATCCTCGTCGAACCCATGCGACAGGAATAACATTTTCAACCGAAAATGTAAAACCCATATTGGTTTTACCTTTCTTTGGCTCTATGGGATAAACGGGCGGGTGCGATGCACAGCCTGATCCCCAAAGGATGATTGTGATTAAAAAGATGATAGGATTTCGTTTCATCATATAAGTGAAAATACAGAAATCT
>JAPYRR010000106.1 GCA_029936885.1 Fidelibacterota bacterium
GGTTCAAACAAGCGGAGAAACCTGCTGACGTTGAGCATCCTTATGGACATGGCCGGGCAGAATATATTGCCACTCTTATTATTGCTATATTGCTGTGCGTGGCAGGGATAGAATTTATTGAAGCATCGATTGAAAGAATTCGAAACCCACAATTGGTCTCTTCTGAATGGTGGATGATTATTCTTCTTTCAATGACCATAATTATAAAAGTATTCACTGCGCGTTACGCTGAATTTCTATCATCCAAAATTGCTTCGGGAACCCTCCATGCGGATGCATGGCATCATCGTACAGATGCACTATCAAGTTTGTTGGTTGTAGGCGCATTAATTGCAGGGAAATATGGTTATATTGCAGTGGATGGGTGGGCAGGATTGGGTGTTGCCCTTTTCTTAATATATACAGGAATTGAAATTGCAAAAGATGCAGTGGATGACCTTATTGGAAAGCCACCAACATCAGAAGAAGTTGAAGACATTCGCCGGATAGTCCTGGGTGTGGATGGCGTGTTAGGTGCACACGATATTACTATTCATAGCTACGGGCATGACAAGTTTATTAGTGTTCATGTGGAGATTGATGCATCAGAATCAACAGCAGCTGCCCATGATATTTCTGAAGTTGTGGAAGACCAACTTGAAAAAGCATTGGGTGTAGAACCCACCGTTCACATGGATCCGGTTCAACCGGGAAATCCCATGGTTCAAGATATTCAGTCTTTTTTAAATCAGAAATGGGACATTGACGATCGTATCACAGATATCCATGATATTCGTGTTGTTAAAACAGATAACCATCGTGTGATTTTATTGGGAATCAATGTAAAAGTGGGGCTGGGTCAGAAGAAAATCGTAGCGTGTTGCCAATCTCTGGAAAAGGATTTAAAGGACAAATTTCAAGGGTTTGAAATAAATATTAAGGTGTCACCTTTACACCGATTTTGATTTATTAATTAAAATCTAAAATGATGTTTGAGATTAGCATCAGGTCATAAATATCAATTACAGAATCAATATTTATATCAGCAAGAACCACCTCATTTTCGCTCAATATATTATATCCAAGAATATGCGAAATAATCAATAGCATATCCATGATTGAAACTACGCCATCTTCATTCACATCCCCGGGAAGATCCTTGAATTCATCTACAACCTTTATTACTTCTCTTAAGGTTATTTTAGCTGCTTCATGAGCTGTTTCCCAACCGATAAGACCGCCTACATGAACGTGTCCAACGGTGTAGCATGGGACATCCGCTGAATCCATTTGTGCCTTATACCAAACGCCATGATACCCTAGAAATTCAGATAAATAGTTTCCTGCCCCATTTGAATAATCGATATAAGGGTTGAGCCCAAGATTTGCTGAATCGATAGCAGCTACGATTGAATCCAACGGAAGAGATGAAAAGCGTGGCGAATTTGTAGGCCAAGTTGAATCAGGAGGACTCGGAGTAGGTAAAGTGGGTGGTGTAAAATCGGGAACCCAGTTTATGGAATTATAATATTTCCATTCCATTTCCCAGCTATAATCGATATATCCTCTACTAAATGTTATGATGGCAATAGGATTAATACTATCTACAATGTTCCACCAATCATCGGAAGTGTCTTGGTAATCCACTTCTAAATCCCCATTCCCTTGACCACAATTATCACAATCCGGTGGTGTAAAATTGGGAAAAAATGAAACTATATCATAACCACTATCTTCCCAATTTTCACCGATCCATCCATTTGGATTAAATAACTCATTCCGACTAAAGGGTCGGATACATTCATTCGAGGGAGGCCAATATCCACAAAGTAATATTTTATTATTAGATTCGCGAGATCGTAGTGTACGAATTGGGATGGGTTGTTCAAAATGTTTGGGTCTCTTTGGATGGAGTATTTTTTGGATTGGGAACTTGGGTTCCTGGCCTATGGGTATACTTATTTCAATCAAAATTCGATCTGTTTTCATTTGGCCCGAAATAAAAGGTGAATTATTTACAATGATATTTTTTGTATAAGGACCAACCCAACCGGTGGTATTCAGGTCAATAAAATTAAGGGTCAAATTTTCTGAAAAAAGAGAATTGATTAATTCAAAGTGAAATGCTTCCACTTTTTCCAATTTCAATTCCAAAAAATATATTTTATGAGACTTAAAATGGATGGGTTCAATCAAATTAAGAATATCATTTGGGAATAATGATGGAACCGAAAGGTTGATTTTGTAAAAAGATCCAGTTGGGCTCAATTCAAAATAATTTGGTACACCATATGGCAATTCCTGAGCTGGTAGGATTTTAAATATTAAAATGAAAATAATTAAACTTTTCTTCATCATGTGAAATTAGTCTAAAACAATAGAAGGAAACATCCGCTCATTTCCATCGATCATGATTCGTGCTTGTCCGAAATTATCTATTCCTTTAAATAAACCGGATTGTAGAATACCTTTGGATCGGAATGAAACGTTTTGATTTAAATGTCCACAAAAGGATGTCCATTCTGAAATGATTTCTTCGGGAGAGTTTTGTAATATTTCAAAGCAGCGTTCAAAATAAGTAATAAAAATTGCTACAATCAACTCTCGCTGATGAGCATGACCACTCTCAATTGAAAGGGAAGTGGTAGATTCGTTTAGATCTTCCGGAAAATCCAATTTAGTCTCATTTACATTGAGTCCCATTCCAATAACCATACTATTTACAGATTGTCCGGAAATTTTACTTTCGCATAATATACCACCCACTTTTATTTTGTCTAGTAAAATATCATTTGGCCATTTCAGTTTGGGTGAAAATCCGCGATTATTGAGGGTCTTTGCCATTGCAATTCCAGCGACTAGTGGAATTAATCTAGCGATTTTAAATGAAAGTGATTCCAATAAAATGAGTGACATTGCAATCCCTTTACTCGGGCTCATAAACCAGGAATTCCCACTTCGGCCCTTTCCTTTAAATTGATGATCAGTGATGATTATCATACCATGGGTTGCTTCGCCATTTTCAATGAGTTCCGAAGCTTCTTCGTTGGTGGATTCCAAACGTTGGTAATATTCGATTTCTTCTCCAAAAATTTTTGTTCGGAGATTGGTTTGGATGAGGTTTGTAAAAATCATTTTTATAAAAAAAGAAGTGTTAATTCAATATAGGCAAGACTCATTGCCATTCCTGCACCAGCAATCACTTGTGCAGGGGTGTGTGCTTTCAGAATCACCCTGGAAACGCAAAGTAAAACTAAGGCAATCCCCATGAATACTGGGAAGTGGAATCCATGAATCCAGAGAGCCACTAAAGGTCCACTCAGACCAATAGCATGAATTGAAATTTTCCATTTTCGTGTAATGAACCAAACGATAGCCGTGTTAAAAGCATAACAAAACATGAGACCTTGGATGAGAGCAGGTGCATTAAAATATTTTAATAAAAGGAATCCCAATCCGCAATAAAATGACCCAAGGATTAAGGGCTGAACACGTTCTTCTCGAATTGAAACATCCATGTTGCTCACAATCCCTTTTTGTTTCATATAATAGACTGTGGCAATAGCCAAAATTGTTGAAAAGAAAAATGCGATGATAAAAAGTAAGTGCGCGTTTTCAGGAATTGAATTCCCTGTATATATAAGAAGTCCAAAAGTAGCCGGTGTCACCATCATAGGATGAAGCACAGTAGAAATAATTGAAGCTGCTCGTGTCACGGGAGATTAATGGGACTGATGTTCTCCAAAAACCGATCGAAATGTGTCTGCAATTTCTCCCAGCGTACAGTCATTTTTAACACAATCAATAATGATAGGCATTACATTATTATCGGATTCGGCAGCTGTTTTGAGTCGGCTCAATTGTTGAGAAACCTGAATGTTATTCCTAGACGATTTCAGAGTTGTGACAGACTCAATTTGCGCATTGACTTTTTG
>JAPYRR010000001.1:0-2844 GCA_029936885.1 Fidelibacterota bacterium
CAAGGGTTTTAACCGTATTATCCAGGAATTCTATCAGAAATGCCAGTCCCAACCCGGCTCCTAGTCCAAGGATGAGTCCCAGTAAAATATTCCGGCTATGGACAGGTCTGGCAGGATTGCCCGGCTGTAAAGCAATATCAACAATCTGTACTTTCCCCGCTTCGGAAGCAACGTTGATCTTAGACTCTTCCAACTTCTGGCGCATGAATGTATAATTCAGTGCCAGAACGGAATGGTCTCTTTCTAATCGAGCGAAATCCAGTTGTTTTCCCGGTAATTCATTCAATTGACCGTTATAATGATTCACCAGTTTCTTGTATTCTACTCCCTTGGATTCAAAGCCGATCTTTTGGGCATCGATGGTTAATAATTCTGTAATAATTCCTTGCCGATATTCCAGGGGATTGGCCACGGAAACACCTTGGGCGATCAGCGTTTTTGTTTTGTCATTTAATTGATCTTTCAAGGCGTTTATTTTATAACGTGTATCCTTTACTGCCGCATGATCTTCGCCATATTGGCTTTTGTTTTTCATGAGCTGCGATTCATATTCACCAATGGCGATCCTGAGGGAATTCACCTGGATATTCATATCATTCATCAATTGTTCAGCCAGTGTTTTTTCATCTTCCGACAGTTTTGATCTCAGGTATTCTGCCTGTACATTGCTGATATTGATCTCGGCCAGGGTGTTATAGTACTTTGTTTCCGCTGCCACCAGTCTTTCAAGTACCATGGGTGCGTTCCCTGTCAGGTCATAGATCCGTTCTTTTTCCTTGAAGGTTTTTAATTTTTCCTCTGCTACAGCCAATTTTGAAGATTGAACCGTCACCTGGGATCTAAGAAAATCAACCAGGTTGCCGGCCTGTTCGCTGTTCCATTTTTTATCCAGGCCCATATAAACAAATGCAATTGTATTGGCAACCAGCTTTGCTTCATCGGGGAAAGGGCTTTTAAAAGAAAGTTCAAGAATATCCGTATCTCGCCGATTGTTAATATCCAGGTTTCTTTGGATCCGACCTGCAAATTTTTGACCGATCTCTAATGTATAGTCACCGGAATAACTTTTAGCTTGCCCGGATTCAGGATCATATAACCCCAATGTTAATATTTCTTTCAACATGCGCCGGGGACGCTGGCCACGAGGTTTAAAAACACGTGACTTAAATATATGTAAATTATTCTTATGGCCGTTTTGCCATAATTCTTCCACCACCGCTTCAGCAACGGCCCTGGATTTGATCAATTGGATTTCATTAATGATCTGGTTTCGCTGGCGGGCTCCCCCAAAATCCATGATCATGGAAGCACCGGATTTTTCCCGGATCATGACCGTGGCAGTGGCATGGTATTCCGGTTGAACGGTGTAAGTATAATAAACTGAAAATCCAAGGACGGTCACAACCGTTAGCAGGATCTTATTCATATGGATCCTGACGATCATGATATAATCCCGCAGGCTTAATTCATTTTCCTGGTAATCGTGCATCTGACCGTTAGGTTGAAGGGGTTGTTGTTCCATTAATTGCTTCTCTGAATTTGTAAATAAATATTCATCATACTAAGAAAGGTATTTAAGGTTCCCACCTGGCCCAAAATATAATTTGAAAATTTCTGGGGAATCACGATGGTATCATTGGGTTTCACCTTGATGAATTCTGACCTGTTTCCGGACTGAAAAAACGAATCTAAATTAATGGTATAAACCATTTGTCCATCTTCTTCAGGGACTTCCCGATAGAGACGAACCGTTTTTAGGTTCGCACCGGGTTTGGGACCACCCACCATAGACATAAGAGTTGCCAGATCAATACCATCATACACTTCATGGAGTCCGGGACTATTGACATGTCCCCAAACGTTCACAAACATTTTAATATTGCCATTTCCATCCGTAAAGTATTTTTCACTGGAGATCTTGTAGTCTGAGAACACAGGTGTAGTTGAGACATCTTCCTGTGCGAATAAGCATCCCAGAGCGATTAATATGATCAATCTATTATAATAGGTCATTTTCAATTATGTCAGTCCAATTCGATGTTTAAGTTGTGCCCAAAAGTTAGGTATTTCTTCCGGCTCATACTCAAAATCAATTGCGATGGGTTTCCCTTCGATCACAGCCCTGGGATGATCCAGAACCATGGGATTCACCGCATCACCGATCCAATCTTTAACAAGATCCACGGATTCATTCAAACAAAAATTCCGACGTTTATCATCATGGGAGTCAGAGCCCAAAATATGGCACCAACCATTCTTAATGATCCTTTCGGAAGCTGTTTGGGCGCTTGGACCCAAAAAACCGAGGGGACTTCCAGCATCGACTTGAATCACACACCCTGCTTCAAGCCATTCGGAAACAATCGATATATCATTTTGGACAGGTTTATAGCGTTCTGGATGTGCGATGATAGGTGTAACACCTTGCATCTTTAAATCAAAAAAAACCTGTTTTTGGGTTTTGGGCAATTGATGGACCTGAAATTCTACCAGCATATATTTTCCATGGATGAATGTGGACAAGGGATCATCTTTTACTGATCCAAGGTTTGGAAGATAAAACACTTCTGCCCCCAAGTGGAGTTTAATGGGAATCTCATTGCGATCCAATTCCAGCTGCAGGTTTTGGACTTCCGACTGGATCCTTTTATAAGAAATATCTTCAGTTTCAACTTTTGGATGTTGATAATGAACCGTATTCACCACGTCTGTTATTCCCTGTTTTGCCGCATGTTGAAGCATTGAAAGGGACATGTCTAACGATTTGGCCCCGTCATCAACTTTGGGGAGAACATGGTTATGAAAATCAATCAAATGAGTAGCTCATTTGATAAGATAAAAGAG
>JAPYRR010000001.1:2944-48376 GCA_029936885.1 Fidelibacterota bacterium
ACTTGATGATGATATTTCAACTTGATCAAACATATGGATCACAGCCATCAGATCATCACCGGCGTGATGTTCTGGATCAGATGTTACATGACCTTTCGCTATTTCCACGGCAGCAGTTTGAATTTCATTAAAATGAAATGCATTGGCAATTCCTTGAAATAACCCGATACCATTATCACTCACAATGATATGTACATCCGTATGGGAAATATATATTTTATAATTGACTTGAGTGGCAGACGCATGATCATGAATATTGTAAAAAAGAGCACCGAGAGAGAATTCACACAACTCCCGGACATTTTGGGGAAGTGACTTTAAATGTGGAAATATTTGCGTATTTAATATGGATTTGGGGTCAAACCCTTCAGTGATATCAATGGAATTGGAATAATTGACTCGGGGTTTTAATTCATAAAACCTATCTCTCGTTTTTCCGTACACTACAACTTGGTCATCTCTAATGAGTTTATTCATATGCTTCAGTATCGCTTGTCGAGACAATCCAAATTTTCGAATTGTTGCTTTAATAATATCCTTTTGATGTCGAGTGAGATTCTCGAGAATAAATTGTTTTATTGGGTCAGGTTTATGCACGGATGAATAATCATAGTTTATTGTCAACTAAATCACATAGGATTATAAACCAAATTAAATAAATTATCAACCCGAACTTCCACTTATTTCTAAGGGAAGAAAGGCCCTGTTTGAACACCACAACTGGGATAAATATTACACCATGAAATATGGGTGCACAATATGAAAGATATTATTTTTATTGGTTCATATAGATTTTAATATTCCCTATGGAAACTGAGCATGATATGAATAAATGGATAGCAGTTTATACCAAACCTCGTCATGAGAGAACGGCTAAAAGTGAACTTGAGACCAAGGGATTCGAAGTATTTTTACCCTTACTCAAAGAAAGACGAAAATGGAGTGACCGGAAAAAATGGGTCGAATTCCCCCTATTCAAATCTTATATTTTTGTTCGAACAGAAACTAAAAATGCCCTTTTTGTTCTTCAAACGCCTGGTGTAGTTACGGTGGTAAAATTTGGCGGCGAAGTGGCCATTGTTCAGGATAAAAGTATTCAAGCCATAAAATTGATGATTGAAGGTGGATATAGACCAATTGCTACAGATTATTTTGTAAAAGGAGATCCGGTTCAAGTTAAGGAGGGTCCGTTAAAAGGTTTGGTTGGTGAAGTGACTCGAATTGATGGCCATGACCGATTATTAATCCGTGTTGACGCAATCCAGCATTCTGTTTCCGTTCATATTGATCGGGCATTTTTAAAGTCGATATAATGCCATGACACCCGATTACAGAGTTGTCATCATCGGGGCTGGTGTTGTTGGTCTTGCTGTGGCACGAGCCTTGGCAGAAATAAAGATCGAGTCTGTTCTCATTATTGAATCTGAACCCAATTTTGGCCGAGGTATATCCGGCAGGTCCAGTGAGGTCATCCATTCTGGCATCTATTATCCCGAAAATTCATTCAAATCAAAATTCTGTATCCGAGGCAGGAATCTATTATACGATTATTGCGAGAACAACACTATTGATCACCAGCGAATAGGGAAGATCATTATTGCTAGTGAATCCCAGGAAAATGCACTCAAGGATCTGTACCAATTGGGAATCTCAAAGGGGATGGATGATTTAAGGCTACTCACCGCAAAAGAAATAAAAGACCTTGAGCCATTTATTAAGGGGGTCCAGGGATTACTTGTCCCATCAACCGGAATTGTTGATTCTCATCAATTGATGAGTCAATTTCATCAAAGATCTGTCAATTCAAATCACGATTATTTATTTAAATCCAGGGTTAGGCATTGTGAATCTGTTCCAGGCGGATATCGATTAATGATCCAATCACCCTCTGAAGATTTAGAATCTGTAACAAGTGCGTGGGTGATTAATGCAGCAGGTTTAAACAGTGATCATATTTCAAATTTGATTATTTCCAAAAAGTTGACACCCGAAATCCTGTTCTCAAAAGGAAACTATTTTTCTCTTTCCAATCAATGGAAAAATCGTTTTTCTCACCTAGTTTATCCACTTCCTGATGTTAAACATGGTTCGTTGGGCATCCATCTAAGTTTCGACCAAACAGGATCTGTTAAGTTGGGGCCTGATGCCCATTTTCTCGAATCAAATGTTGAAGATTATTCTATTGATGAATCGCTATTATCCACTTTTTATGAGGCAGCTTCCGCCTACATCGTTGGATTGGAGAAAAATGATCTATCACCCGATTTTACGGGGATTCGTCCCAACTTAAGATCAAAAAGCCCGGGGTTTGACGATTTTTATATTTCTCACGAAAAAGACAAAGGATTCCCTGGTTGGATAAACTTGATTGGGATAGAGTCGCCTGGATTAACTGCAGCCATAGCCATTGGTGAAGAGGTAGCAGGATGGGTTTCAGAAGTTTAATAATTGGAATAAAATCAATGAAGACGCATTAATGATCATTTGAAACATTAAATTACACCCCAAACATTAACAGGATAAAAAAATGAAACTCATTTATCAAAAACTATTTATCCCCTTTATATTACTTCAGGGGTTATTATTTGCACATTGTCAGGTTCCGTGCGGCATTTATAATGATGCAGCACGAATTGTTCAGCTTCAAGAAGATTTTGCCACCATTCAAAAAGCCATGAATAAGATTAAGAATTTATCGCTTAAAAAAGATGCCACTTCGATGAATCAAATGACACGATGGATCATGACAAAAGAAGATCATGCATCTAAAATTCAAGAGGTGGTTTCAGACTATTTTCTGACCCAACGAATCAAGGAAAAACCAAAGGGTCCCGATTATGTATTGTATGTAAACCAAACAACTATTTTGCATCAAATTCTTGTGGCGGCCATGAAATGCAAACAAACTGTGGATCCTGGTAAGGTAAAACATGGATTAAAATTGATAGATTCTTTTATTAATCTTTATTTTGATGCACATGGGAAGGACCATATACAAAAATTGAGTGGTTCAAATTAAATGGCACGATCTTCAAGATCGTTCCACATCAATCAGGATGATTGATGCACTTTGTAAAAAGCCCACCGATCTATTGGCAGAGGGCTTTTTTAAATTAGGGAACGTGTGAGAATCCCTGCCGAACGGCAGGCAGGGAACCCACTTTTGCGGGAACGTGTGAGAATCGAACTCACCGGACCTGGATTACAGGTCCCAACGGCTTTGAAGGCCGCGGAGAGCACCAGCCACTCAAGCATTCCCAATATTTAATTCAAGAACGAATCAGTTTATCTAATTACTTCTTTTGATCTTTTGGACGATAAAGGGATCGATAATCGATCCCTAATTTCTTTTTAACCATTGCCCCAACTTTTTCTGCTTCTTTTTGGGATTTAAACCTAACAATCCGAACTGCATGAAGCGTTCTACCGTTTGTTTTTACAGGAACGATTTCCACATCAAACCCAATTTGGGATACTTGTAATTTTAGTCGACGGGCGTTTTCGTTTTTTCCAAATGCGCCAATTTGCACCACATAGGGTTTTGGCTCCAATCGCTGTGGCTTTAAAGACAGGGCATCATTCAAATTATTGGGGGTAGGAATTCCTTTTCCCTTAACATTTAAGGACGGGAACATATTTTGATAAACGCCAACATAATAACGGATTGAATCTTCTGCCCCAATTGCTTGAAAGGAATTTACCATTAAATCAATCACACGTTGTACATCCGGATAACGAGGGTATCTTCGTGGAATTTGACTCAATTGTCTACCTGCTTGAGAATACAATCCTCGAGCATAAAAATATTCACCAATTTTTACAGCCGCATCCGGGGCGTAAGCTGATTCAGGATATCTATCGATCAAACTACTATATAATTCAAGGGATCTCATCCCATCTGTTTCTAATAATGCTTGGAGATACAAAACGCCAGGATCGTTTGGGTATTTGGAAATGAGTTCTGGTAATTGCTCCCGGACACCTTCAGTTTGGCCTTCATGAAGTAGGGATAAATATAGATCTATATTTTGGCTAAATAGAAAAATCGGGAAGAGTAGCCAAATTACTTTACCCATTTTTTGAAGAAGATAATTTTTCCAGCATCATATCAACTTGGTGAGATAATTCCACAGGGGTTGATGTGGTTAAGGACAGTTTAAGTTTCATGAGGTCACCTCTCACATCTTCGCTCTTTAATTGAGTGGAATCTTCTACCAAAGATAATGCAGCACCACCTTCACCCTTTTCTTCTAATACATTGGCCAATCGGATCACCGCTTCAAAGTTGGATTCGTCTAATTCTAAAATCCGACGATAAAAATTTTCGACCTCACTGTACCGACCCAAATCAAAAAGTGCAGATTCAATTTTCCCAAATACCATTGGTGCATTTTCAATATCCTTCATGGCAAATAATTCCCAATTCTCAGCAGCTTTAACCAAATCCCGAGATTGTTCATATACATCACCCAAATAACGATAGGACAATCCGAATTCAGGAGAAGATTTAGTTGCTTTTTCGAAAAAAGATTTTGCCTCATCCGTTAATCCATTTTTGAGTTTTTCCAACCCCTTATAAACCTGGAATCGAGCAATTTCAGTAGAACTTTGTTTCCCAGTTATTTTTTGAATTTGTTTTGTCCAGTCTGCCGCTTCGTCCCAATTTTCTACTTTTTCTGCAAGAGATAATAAAAAGCCCAAAGCCCACAGATTCCTTTTTTCCAAACCCAATACTTGATTTGCTTCACGTCTTGCCTTTTGTAATTGATTCAGCTTTTCATAATCCAATGCTAACGATTGATGAATCTCAACTTTTAAATCGGTTCCAAGACCGGGCCTAACTGTGAGTGATTGGTGAATCTTTGCTGCCTGTTCGGGGTTATCATCCCTAAGAATATTACCCAATTGAAGATAAGCACGAATATGATCGGAGTCCTGTTTTACAACATCCTTTAATAAACGGATTGCTTTCCGTTTATCCGCTTTAACCATGGCATTAAGAGCCTCCGTAAAAAGGGTGTCTGTTTTAGGGGGATGGGAAGTTTTATACGAATAGAAGTAAAACAGTAGCCCGACACTTGCAATGAGTGCGAGGGCGATATAAAAATAGGTGGGATTCAAAATTAATATTCTCCGCCCTCTGTATCATAAATACCTTCATCAATAGCAACATTCCGAAGATCATTTAATTCATCTGAGAGTTTCCGATTTTTATTTTGCAGACTTCTCACCTCTGACTTCGCAGATAGAACTGAAAAAACTGCTGATACATAACCACATAAAATTCCGATAGTCAAAGCGCTTAATATGATCATAGATACAGATGCATTCTCAAATTCCTGAAAAAGGAGGTTCACATAAACTTTAGAATTTTCCCCAGCATTTTGAGTTAAAAAATAGACCAAGCCCAAGATAAGAATCATGGACGCAAATATTTTAGCAAGTTTCATCAGGCAGCCTCTGCTTGTTTTACCAATTCGCCATGGAGCGAAATGCCGGTAGCTTTTGTGATTTGTAGTTGAACCATAGACTGAATTTGCACATCTTCTTTATCAAATATTACCCATTTATTTGAATCTGTTCTTCCTGCCCATTGTGCGGATGATCTTTTAGATTCCTTCTCCACAAGAACTGTTTGAATGGAACCCACTAATTCAGAATTTCTTTCTAAAGTGTGCTTTTTTTGAAGTTCAATAACCCTCACCAATCGATCTTGTTTTACATTTTCATCTACTTGATCGTCATATTCAGATGCTTTGGTACCTCGCCTGGGTGAATATTTAAAATTAAAGGCAGAGTCAAATTTCAATATTTCCATTACTTCTAAAGTATCCTGGAATTCAGCCTCTGTTTCCCCTGGGAAACCCACGATAATATCTGTAGACAACCCCACATTGGGTAAATAGTCTCGGATTCTAAGTGCAAGATTTACAAAATGGTCTCTGGTATAGGTTCGGTTCATTCGTTTTAGAATTCTATCATTACCAGCCTGTAGTGGTAAATGAACGTAATTGCAGATCGTATCATGTTTAGCCATTGTTTTCAAGAGTTCATCAGTCATATCTTGAGGATGAGGTGATGTATAACGAATTCGTTTCAATCCAGGCACTTGAGCCACGTCATCGAGCAGGTGATGGAAATCCATTTGATCATGGGAATATGAATTAACATTCTGCCCCAAAAGCGTTATTTCAGAGAAACCATCCTGAACGGCTTGGGTCGCTTCAGCAATTATGCTATCTACCGATCTGCTTCGTTCTCTTCCTCGGGTGAATGGGACAATACAAAATGTGCAAAACTTATCACAACCGCGCATGATAGAAATCCAAGCATTCACACCTTCATTTCGGCTCGGGAAAAGATCATCATACACTTCAAATCGAGAAAGAGTTGTATCAACAAGACTTTTCGAATCTTCTGTTTTTCTACGAAGTAATTCAGGAAGTCTGCGATAAGAATCTGGTCCAAGAATGATATCAACAAAAGGGCGATTTTCCAGGAGGTCATGCTTTAAACTTTGGGCCATACATCCTAAAACACCGATGATAGTTTCCGGTTTTTCTTTTTTGATAAGGTCGTATCGACCTAATTGAGAATGAACTTTTTCTTCAGCATGTTCTCGAATGGCACACGTATTTACAAAAATGGCATCTGCCTTATCAAGTTGGGATGCCTTGGTATACCCTTCTTTTTGTAAAAGTGATTCAACCAATTCAGAATCGGCAACATTCATTTGGCAACCGTAAGTCTCTATGAAATACGTCTTATTCATAAAAGGGGAAGCGGGAATTTATTTTGAAGCGCTGGTAAAAAAATAATCCAGCGGATTTTGTGGTGTGCCATAATAGTGAATTTCATAATGAAGATGGGGTGCTGTAGATCTACCCGTATTTCCGGATAGGCCGATTATATCTCCTCGATTCACTTTTTGGCCATACTTTACGTAAAGTTTCGACATATGTGCTAAAATAGTGGTATAACCAAACCCATGATCTAGCTTGATATGGTTCCCAAAACCACCCACGTAATAGGCACGCTTTACCTTTCCATCTGCAGGGGCATATATGGGCGCTCCGGTTGAAACAGTAATATCTTGTCCCTGATGAAACCGTCTCACGCCATCAATGGGATCATTTCGATACCCAAAACTGGAATTCATGTATCCACCATTTACGGGACGGATTGATGGAATATGTGTTATCCGTTGAATATCGTCACGCACCTTATCATAAATTGATGCATAACTGGATAATTCAAAATTCACTTCTCGAGATAATCTTTCCACATCCATCTCCAAAACAGACAACTCACGATTGACTGCGGGTGCAAGATTATCGTTAAAAATTTCTGATTCTAGAGATCGACCCCCGATACCCAACTTTCGAATATCTTTGTCAATTTCTGGCATGCCAGCATAGGTCCGAACAGCTTTATCTTTTTCCTCTATCTTTTCCATTTGAGCATCAATTTGGCTTAATCGCTCTTTAAGGATGTCCAGATTTGATGTGACATTTTTATAGTTAGATTTGAATTCGTCCAATCTTTTTTCATAGAGGTATTTGCTAAGGAAATCAGCACTTAAAAACAGAAATGCGCCAAGAACAACAGTTGTGACGCTCATGAGAGAAATTGCCTGCATTCGACTAAAATGCCACTGCCGAACACTGGTTTCAGTTTCTCTTTGAATAATATAGTTTTTCTTTGAAAACGGGTGTTTCATAAGAGATTATAGCCCGAAGGATTTAAATATTTTACGATGATTAAGTGTCATTTAAAACTGATTTATTCTGATACGTTTTTCTGGTTATTATCATCTGATTCCAAAGAATCGGTGTCTTCTTCTCCCGATTGGTTATTTTCCATTGTATTGGATGTTTCTGCGTCCACGATTTCATGGTCTTCAATCCCATACTCTTGCTTAATTTTTTCAATCTCATTTTGTTTTTGATCTATTTCAGAATTGATTTCGTCCACACGATTTACTATTTCAAAAAAATCTGTATTGCCTGAGAAAGTAGCCATATGGTCTTCTTTTGTGTGAGTATAGGCCAATTGACCTAATTCTTCATATTTAAAACCCATACTTCTTTGGAGTTGATGTATTTCAAATTTTATTTTTGAAATCCGAGTCATTTCTTCTGTCTTGGCCATGGCTTTTCGGCTCATTTCTTCGGCTTTTTCAACAGCAGAGCTACTCCACTCTTTCATATTTTCTTTAAGGTCGTCCCAAAGTTTTGACATTTTTTATCCTAAAAATTGAATTTGATGTATTTTTTTAGACGCGGAATTTACAAAATTATCTATCAGGTCTATTAGATTAGTTCATTTACTCGAATCTGTTTAACAGATTGAATTTCTTCAATTCCAGATAACTGTTGAAGGTCCTGATCGGATAACGGGTTATCCACACGAATCACTGCAAATGCATTACCATTTTCGCCGGATCGATTGAGTAAATAAGCAGCAATATTGATATTTAAATTCCCCAACAAGGTTCCAACATTCCCAATAACACCTGGTACATCCTTGTTTTCAACCAATAACATTGTTCCGATTGGGGTTACTTCCATTTCCCGGCCTAGGATATTCACCAATCGAGGATGAGCATCATCAAATACACTTCCATCAATTTGGTGGACAGTTCCATCAATGGAAACCTTCGTAGAAATCAAATTCACATAACTTGATTCTGCGGAAGAGTGATGAACATCTACAATTACTCCTAATTCTTTGGCAATCGTCTCTGCATTTATATAGTTAATTCGTTCCGGGACACGTGTTTGCAATAACCCTTTTAAGCATGCTAGGGCAACGGGTTTTGTTTCATCAATGGTTCCATGACATTCAATGGAAACATGGTTGATGGGTCCCGTGGCAATTTGCGACTGAAGATTCCCCAAAAGATCTGCTAACTCGAGAAAGGGTTGAATTTCCTTAAGTTTCGCCATATTTGAAATGGGCATATTCAATGCATTATTCATTTTTCCAGTCAATAAATAATCTCGAACTTGTTCACAAACTGCTCGGCTAACCCCCTCCTTAGCTTCTTTAGTGGAAGCACCCAAATGTGGAGATAAAACAATATTTTGAATCCCAACTAACGGGTGCGTCCCATCGATGGGTTCGGAAGTGAACACATCAATTGCAGCTCCTGCAATGTTGCCATCTTTTACTGCTTTTGCTAAATCTTCTTCATTAATAATCCCACCCCGGGCAACATTAATAATTCGGGAAGTTGGTTTCATTGAACAAAGACGATTATAATTGAATAAATCTCTCGTTTTATCATTCAATGGGACATGAAGCGTAATATAATCTGCTGATTGGGTCAAGGTGTCCAGATCAACAATCACTATTTCATCTTTATTAAACATATCCTGATTTACGAAAGGATCATATCCGATCAGACTCATACCAAATGCTTTGCATCGATCCATGACCTCTCTACCAATTTTGCCTAACCCCACTATACCCAGAGTTTTATTTCGAAGTTCGGATCCCACAAGTTCATTACGATTCCATTCACCTTTTTCCAAACTGCTGTGTCCCCGATGGATATTCCTTGAAAGGGTCAACATTAATGCAATTGTATGTTCAGCTGCAGAAATTGTATTCACATCCGGCGTATTCATTATTACAACTCCTTTTCGAGTCGCTGCTGGGAAGTCAATATTATCTACACCAACACCTGCCCGACCTATGACTTGTAATTGAGTAGATGTTGCTATCATTTCAGCTGAAATTTTTGTACCACTTCGAATTATCCATCCATGGACATCTTTCGCTGCTTCCTGTTTTTCTTCCGGGGTAGAGTTCGGTAAATAAACCACCTCCAAACCTGCATCTTTTAAGAGAGCTAAACCGGCATCTGTGATTGGATCAGAAACAAGGATCTTCATAGGATTTATTATAATTTAATTAGGAGTATTGAGATCGAATTAGGTTTAGAGCAGACCCTGCTTTAAACCACTCGATTTGAGAATTATTATAGGAATGGTTACAGGAAATTTCATCAACAGTACCATCCTCATGCGTAATCTTTAATTTTAAAAGTTGACCGGGTGAAAAATGATCCAGATTTGTAAAGTCGAATGTATCATTTTCTTGAATATTTTCGTAATCATTTTTATCTGCGAAGGTTAAAGCGAGCATTCCCTGCTTTTTCAGGTTGGTTTCATGGATACGTGCAAAAGATCGAACCAATACCACCCGCACACCTAAATGACGGGGTTCCATGGCGGCATGTTCTCGAGATGATCCTTCGCCATAGTTTTCATCGCCGATGACAATAGTCGGAATTCCATTAGACTTATACTCCCGTTGAGTTGTAGGTACCGAACCATATTCACCTGTCAATTGATTTTTGACTGAATTGGTTTTCCCATTAAAAATATTAACAGCACCCGTGAGCATATTTTCTGAAATATTGTCCAAATGTCCACGGAATTTTAACCACGGGCCGGCCATTGAAATATGATCCGTCGTACATTTACCTTGGGCTTTTATCAGGAGTTTCATCTCGGTAATATTTTGTTCATCCCAAGGTGAGAAGGGTGTTAATACTTCTAGCCGTTGAGAATCGGGATTAATCACAACATCAATCGATGAGCCATCTTCAACTGGAGCTTGGTAGCCAAGATCTTCCACTTCAAACCCTTTACTGGGAAGATCAATTCCTGTTGGAGGATCTAAACGAACGGTTTCACCATTTTCAGTCATTAAAGTATCTTTCAAAGGATTAAAGGTTAAATCACCTGAAATTGCAAGAGCTGTAACCAATTCCGGTGATGCAACAAATGCATGTGTATTCGGATTCCCGTCTGCTCTTTTTGCAAAGTTTCTATTAAAAGAATGAACGATTGTATTCTTTTCTTCTTTGTCTGCACCCGCCCGTGCCCATTGTCCAATACAAGGTCCACACGCATTGGCAAATACGTCTGCACCCAATTGTTCAAAAATATCTATAAAACCATCTCGTTCAATCGTATAACGAACCAACTCAGATCCAGGTGTAATGGTAAATTTTGCCTTGGTTTTTAATCCTTTATCCACAGCTTGTTTTGCAATGGATGCAGCTCGTGAAATATCTTCATAAGAAGAATTTGTACAGGAACCAATTAAACCAACTTCAATATTGATTGGCCAATCATTCGCTGCAGCTTCATCAGCCATTTTTGATACAGGCGTTGCTCTATCCGGTGTAAATGGGCCATTTAAATAAGGTTCCAATGTTGAAAGGTTAATTTCAATCACTTGATCATAATAGCGTTCTGGATCTTCAATGACTTCAGGGTCAGGTCTTAAATAATCTTTAACACTATCAGCAAGATCTACGACATCTTCTCGACCCGTTGCACGGAGATATTTCCCCATATTATTATCGTATCCGAATAAGGAAGTGGTGGCCCCAATTTCTGCACCCATGTTACAAATAGTTCCTTTCCCAGTGCATGATAATTTATCTGCTCCAGGTCCAATATATTCTACAATTGCGTCTGTTCCACCCTTCACCGTTAAAATTCCAGCGACTTTAAGAATCACATCTTTGGCGGATACCCACCCATTCAATTCACCGGTAAGCTTTACACCGATTAATTTAGGAAATTTGAGCTCCCATGGCATACCGGCCATCACATCAACTGCATCAGCACCTCCTACACCGATAGCAACCATTCCCAATCCACCAGCATTCACAGTGTGACTGTCAGTTCCAATCATCATTCCACCGGGAAATGCATAATTTTCTAAGACAACTTGGTGGATAATTCCTGCACCCGGTTTCCAAAAATCAAGACCATATTTATTAGATACAGATTCCAAAAAATCATACACTTCTCCATTTGTATCCTTTGCTTGGGCCAGATCAATTCTAGCACTTTCTTTTGCTTGTATCAAATGATCACAATGGACAGTCGATGGGACTGCAACTTTATCTTTTCCTGCCATCATAAATTGGAGCAATGCCATTTGGGCAGTCGCATCTTGCATGGCTACTCTATCCGGTGAGAAATCCACATAGGATTCTCCCCGGGAAAATGGTTCGTTTGGGATAGCATCAAATAGATGAGAATATAATATTTTCTCCGACAGGGTTAAGGGTCGTTTCAATACAATTCTTGCAGCATCAATTCTCTTTGCCATCCGGGCGTAAACACCCTTTATCATATTCAAGTCAAACATGAATGAATTTTCTCCATTTAAGAGATTTAGGTTTTAAGGAACAAAAATGGTTATTTCCGTTATAAATCAAGATTTGAATTTACTTGAGATACCCCATACTTTCCAATGCAGTTGATAACCTTAATCTGTAATTTTCCGCCCATGATTTTGCGCACCACCGTTCTTCTTGCATTGTTTAGCTTTTTACAAGGATCCGTTGTAAAGGAAATCCTAAAAGAAACGGCCAGAGAATTTGTAATTAAAATCACAATCCATGCAGAAGTGGAAGCGGACGTATTTCCAACATCACTTTTAATTGGCCTACCGTCATCCGAAATTCCAGTTACATCGATCCAATTTTTAAATAAATCCACCCTCCCTTTTCAATCCAAGCAATCCATTGAACCTGATTTTGAATGGATTAATCAACAAACCTTGCAAAATCTCCATACGGGATCAATTCGTATTTCTCCTCTAGCAAATGAATCAGAATATTTTAAAACCATTATCGCAACATTTCAGTTTTCTGAAAGGATGTCTTCATTTAGAGATCCAACTCATGTAGAATCTATTTTCTTAAAAAGAAGAGTTGTTAATTGGGATTCTGCTAAAAAGTGGATCATAAAAGAAAGGAGGCAAGCAAGAAAAACTGAATCGTTTCCTGAAGGAAAATGGATTCAATTTTTTCTAAATGAAGATGGAATGACGTCTATTAATTTTGAAGATTTATCTGCCATTTATCCAAATTTATCTTCAACCGACCCTCGATCATATTCTTTATTTATGAGTGAGGAATATGGTCGATCCCGAACCCAATTTACAAACCAGGACATTCCAGAAAATCTTGTGGAAATCAGTATTAAAGTTGAAGGTGAGGAAGATGGGTCATTTGATCCAGATGATAAAATTATTTTTTATGGTAGAGGTCCATCAGGATTTAATATATCAGGTTCTGAAATCGATTGGCACCAGAATGTATATTTTATTTCAAATTCCTGTTGGCTTCTCATTCCGAATGATACTTCCAAGCGAGGAAACCGAATTGAACTAAGCGAACCCCCTTCCTCTATTTCCATCACCTTGGATTATGGGATATTATCCTATCGTTTTGAATCTGACCTCATCAATCTAGAAGCATCTGGAACTCAATGGGTTGGTAGCCCAATCTTGGCTGGAGGGTCACAAACGATTCTCACCAATTTATCAAATCCTAAACCGGGTGTTGAAGCCACTATTACAACCCGTCTTTTAGGTTATTCCTTATCTGATTCTGAACCGGCACGCCATATTATTTCTCTTTTTCATAATAGTACTTCCGGCGATCAAATTGGGAATACCTTGAATTGGTTGGGGTCTGGTTCACGGACCCTTCATGATGAATCGCCAAGTTTGACTTTAAATGATGGGTCAAATACATTTTTTATCCGGAACACATCAACTGACGGAAACTCCTCACCGTATTTGGATTATTTTGAGCTACATTATGGTAGGGTTCTACAATTTTCTGATTCATATGAATTCACATCTCCCATTTCTAATCAGGATATTCGATTCTTTATTTCCGGGACTCAATCTACCCATGAAATGGTTTGGGATATATCTGACATTTCTAATCCAACCCAAATTGCCATCTCAACCACTGGGACAATGGATGTTTCAGTCCCAGCCAATACACTTTCCAGATTCATTTTATTTGATGCAGACGATTTGAGTTCTGTTTCTGATCTTACTTTAATAGAGAATCAAGAATTCAATTCAATTCGGCAAACAGGAATTCAATCTAACTACATTATTGTAGGCCCAGAACAATTTCGGGATGAGTCCGCAGATTTAATTGAATTAAGGGCGCCATCTATTTACGCAGCACTAGAAACGATTTATACTGAATTTTCAGCAGGGAATAAAGATCCAATGGCTATTCGAAGTTTTATTCAATGGACTCAAGAAAAATGGGAATCACCTCAACCTACAATTTTATTATTGCTGGGAGATGGAGGTTATGATTACAGAAATATTACAGGGAATTCATCTATTGTTGTACCCACAATCCAAGTTCAGGGAAGTCGAACCTACGCCACAGATGATTGGTTTGCCACATTATCGGGAAATATACCTGAAATTGCTTTGGGAAGATTCCCTGCTCGGAATGAAAATGAAGTTACAGATTTTGTTGAAAAGGTTATTGGGTTGGAGTCAAATCCAGAATTTGGACCCTGGAGACAACGCGTCACTTTGGTTGCAGATGATGGTGCTCGGCCGGAACCAGAGAGTGGATCCATTGAAACAGGGAAATCTCATACCCGGAATTCCGAAACGCTAGCTGCACTTGTTCCTGCTTCCTTCATGGTTGATAAAATATATATGTTGGAATACCCTGAAGTCAGTGATGCATCTAAATACGGCGTGTTAAAGCCGGATGCAACTCAAGCCGTATTTGATAATTTAAATAAGGGGACTGCAATTTTTTCTTACATCGGGCATGGGTCATCTTATTCTCTGGCCCAAGAAAAACTACTTTATTTAGATCGGGGTGATATTAATCAAATCAATACTGGATATCGTATGCCGTTATGGATTGTGGGAACTTGTTCATTTGGTCATTTCGACGATCCATTATCAGAATCCTTTTCAGAGGAATTAATTCGTGACCCTATGAATGCTGCATCTATGATTATTTCCACAACCCGAAAAATTACAATTTCTGGAAATGAAAGATATACGAGAGAGATTTTCGAAGCTTTATTCGAAGATGGCCATGCAAGTGACTTACCTATTGGTGTGATTCTTCAATCCATAAAAGATGGTTCATCTGAGGGTCAATATTTCCATTTATTTGGTGATCCTGCAATGAAACTTCCCATGCCTAAACATTCTGCAACAATTTCGGATATAAACCCAGACACATTAGAAACACTGGGTATAGCAAATTTCACCGGAACTCAATCAACATTTTCAGAAGATGGGACGGGATATATAACACTCATGGATGCTCAACGAAATGTAACCCGTGAGTATCAAATTTATTCGGATACATATTCATTATCATATACGCTTCCCGGTGCAACACTTTTTCGGGGTCAATTCACATTTGATGGTCATGAATTTTCTGGTGATATACGAATTCCACAGGATATTTCATATTCTAATGATCCAGCTCGTTTGATGGTGTATGTCCACGGAGAAATTGATGAAGCAATTGGCGTATTGGATAATATTCAATTAATTGGCGGTCAGGGCACAACAGACGCGTTTGGCCCACACATTACCTTTGAAACAAAGTCTGGCCGGATTCTTGAAACAGGTGACCATTATAACGAAACTGAAAATCTCTTGATTCGGATATCTGATCCCTTGGGAATCAATTTAACAAATGAGACTGGGCACGAAATATTATTAACTGATTTAGATTCGGATGTGGATAAAACCATCACAGATGATTTTTATTATGATCCCAATAGTATTCAAACGGGTAAAATTGAAATTCAAACTTCCAATGGTGGTGAGATTAATATTCTGGTTAAGGCTTGGGATAATGCCAATAATCCTTCGGAAAAACAAATTCATTTATCAAGAACAGCAGATTCAAAATTAAAAATCCACAACGCTTATAATTTTCCAAATCCGTTCTCACTTTCAACTCAATTTGCTTTTGAAGTCACCAATAATGCAGATGTTCAATTGGATGTTTTTACTTTGGGAGGAAAAAGGATTCGATCTTTCGAGAAAAGTGAATTAGATCCAGGATATCATACCATTGATTGGGATGGCGTAGATGCTTATGGAAGCCAAATAGCCAATGGAGTTTATTTGTATCGTATTAAGGCAGTTGGAGAGCAATCATCCCAAACCTATATTGGTCGATGTGCAAAATATAGATAGACGACATTTATGACTATTCCATCATTTATTCTAGCATCCGGATCACCTCGGCGTAAACAATTACTTAAACAAATCGGTCTTGATTTTTCTATTATTCCCAGTAATGTTGATGAAGATTTTTCAATTGATCTTCCCCCAGAGGCTTTCACCGAACATTGGGCTAGAGAGAAAGCTAAAACAGTAGCATCGGATCATCCCGATTCCTTAATAGTTGGCGCAGATACCGTTGTAGTATTTGATGGTAAAATTCTTGGAAAACCCAAAGATAAAAAGGATAGTTTTTCTATGCTTCAATCTTTATCGGGGCATACCCATGAGGTGATTACTGGTGTGTCTTTTTTCAGCCTAGATCACAATATCGATATAACATTTAATGAACGAACATTTGTTTCATTTATTGCTTTAAGTGATATTGATATCAATAATTATATTAAGACTTATAATCCATTAGATAAAGCAGGTAGTTATGGAATACAAGATGGTTTTTCTGTTTATATTCATCGTATAAATGGGTGTTATTATAATGTGATGGGCCTACCATTATCCTCCTTTTATACTCGTTTAAAATTGATAGCTCCCCTTGTCCAAATTTCATGATTAACATTACGGATACAATTGCAATTGATGAGTCGAAAATATCGTTTAAAGCCATACGTTCATCAGGCCCAGGTGGTCAACATGTTAACAAAGTGTCTACTGCAATTGTTTTACAATATTATGTAAATACTCAATATTATCCGGAATGGTTTCTGAATCAATTAAGAAAAAATGCTGGATCTAAATATTCTAAAGAAAATATCATCACGATAAAGTCTCAAACTAACAGGTCACAAGCTCGGAATAAGGATGAAAGTTTAAAGCGCTTGGTTCAATTGTTTAAATTATCTTCTGTACGTCCAAAATACCGAGTGAAAACAACTCCCAAAAAAAGTGCCATTGCAAAACGGTTATCCTTTAAAAGAAAAAAAAGTGAAAAAAAGACCTTAAGGAAACCTCCTTCTTTGGATGATTAACCTTTTTATGCACAAAACCATATCTGTAATATCACGGAAGACACAAAGGACTTATGGCA
Organism: Fidelibacterota bacterium; assembly: GCA_029936885.1. Classification (GTDB taxonomy): domain Bacteria; phylum Fidelibacterota; class Marinisomatia; order Marinisomatales; family UBA1611. The sequence continues at coordinate 20,055 of JAPYRR010000001.1, forward strand.
CAATTTTATAAAGAATTAAAGGAATTGCGGGAATCTCAGGAAATCTCTCTGGAAGAGATCCAAGACAGAACTAAAATAAACTTCAAATATTTAGAAGCGATTGAGCAGGGTGATTTCAAAATATTACCTGTTCCTTACCTAAGGCTTTTTCTTCGAGCATATGCTGAAGAAATTGGCGGAGATTCTAAGCGTGCATTGGAGCAAATGGATTCATTCTTGGGCACAACCAGAGTTAAAATCCAGACGAATCAAATTTCTAAAGATGAGCCATCAGATGATTCTCCAAATTCTGGACTGGATAAGGGAGTATTTTCTGAATCAAATCAAAAGCTACGTCAGGACCTTATTAAAGGTGGCGTTCTTCTCATTGTCTTTATTTTTGCCATTCTAATTTTTCGAAAGATCTTTGATGAAGAAAGTGCAGCTATGGTTACAGGCACAGGTCCGGTAATACAGCAACGCGTTTCACCTTTATCAGAATCAGATTTGATTAAAAATTATATTGAATTGCAATCGAGTGAAGAACTTTTATCAGTTACCCCTCCTTATTTTGTAAAACTGATTACTAGAGATCAAACTGCATTTTCATTCACAAATGAAACATCAATTCCTGAAAACAAAGTTCTCCAGGCTAATTATGAATATGACCTTGGGGCATTTGTTGATCCATCAAAACTTCTGTTTTCTTCTACAAATGGCCTGACTATTTTTATTAATGGGACTGAAATCCAGGGTATAACAAATTATAATTACCCAATCCAACTTACCATTAAACCGAACCCTCCGTCCCTTGTAGTCCAGCGGTATAAACCGCTACAGTAAGTTTACATATAAATAACCCACTTTTCTCCACTTAGGATACCCTCGTCGGGATATCTTTATCTTTTATAAAAATAATCTGATTAATTATTGACATTTTTCCCACGATTAGGTAAAATTGTGGGTAGTAGTGGGTAATATTCCCTTTTAAATCATGACCTTGACAAACAATACATTCACTGGCGAATATGCATATTCCTTAGATTCTAAGGGACGTATCAATATTCCTGCCAAATTTCGGCAATCCCTGTCCGACGATAATGAAGGAACATTCGTTATTGCCCGAGGCATGGATTCTTGTATTTGGGTTTATCCACTTATTCAATGGAAAGAGATCGAGAGCAATCTCCGTAATCTTTCTTCACTCTCTAAAATTAATAGGACATTCGTGCGAAATACTGCACGATATGCTTCCCCTTCCACATACGATAAACAGGGACGGATCATATTGACTCCGTCCCTGATTGATTATGCGGGATTGGATAAAGAAGTATTAATCGTTGGGATGGTTAATAAAATTGAAATTTGGGATCCGGCTACTTTAGCAGAAACGGACCAACAAAATATGGAAATTGATCCAGCAGCTTATGATGAATTGGCTAAACAAATTATTCTCTAATGACAGAGAGACGGCACACGGGGACGAAAATTCACGTTCCGGTTATGCCGAAGGAGGTATTATCCTCCCTAGCCATTTCTACCGGCGGAATTTATCTAGACGGAACCGTTGGAATGGGAGGGCACGCCACGCTTATCCTAAAACAATTGTCACCCAAAGGACATTTGATCGGAATTGACCGGGATGCAGAGGCACTTAACGAATGTGAAAAACGTCTCTCTAATTTTCCTACCCCTATCTCTCTTTTCCACGACTCCTACCATAACATTAATACCATCCTTGATGGCTTGGGGATTGAAACTGTGAATGGTATTCTTTTAGACCTTGGGCTTTCTTCTCTTCAATTGGATTCTGCTGAAAGAGGATTCTCTTATACTGTGGATTCAGATTTGGATATGCGATTTGATTCTTCCCAAGATCAAAAAGCATCTGATATCATAAATCATCTTCCTGTAATGGAATTAGCTGATATTATTTACCAATACGGAGAAGAAAGGCGTTCAAGAAGAATTGCAAGGTCAATTGAAAAAATGCGTCCACTTAAATCTGTATTTGATTTAATTGAAGCTATTCGAAGAAGTACTCCACCAAACCATCGAGACAGATCCTTAGCCCGAGTTTTTCAAGCAATTAGAATCAAAGTTAATGGTGAATTAGACAAATTGGAGAGTCTCCTATCTTCATTCGTAGAAAGATTATCCATTGGAGGACGAATTAGCATTATCAGTTTTCACTCTCTTGAGGATAGAATTGTAAAACATAATTTTAAAAGGTTGGCGAAGGCTGGTTCTTTATCAATTTTGACAAAAAAACCATTGATTGCCACCGAAGAAGAAATGTCACTTAACCGTCGTTCAAGGAGTGCAAAACTCCGAACAGCAGAAAGGATTGCATAATGGCAAGAAAAAGAATGTCTAAACGAACCCGAGATATAATTCAGAGTTTTGTTTTTTTCATTTCTACGATTGGGGTTATATCTTGTCTCATTATTTACTTATGGGTGTATACTGAAATTGATGAAACAATTTTGGCAATTGAAATTCAAAAATCTACTGCAAGTGAGTTACAAAATGAGAATAATGAACTCCAAAGTAAAATAGAATCATTAAGCCGTCCAGATGTGATTGCCAAAAAGGCACGTGAAGAATTGAATATGGTATTTACTCAACCTGAAACACTTCAGATAACAATTAATTATGATTTAGCTGGCACCCTATGACCAAATCATATTTGAAATATAGAACACGCATTACAGTTCTTGCCGGGATAACAATTCTAGCATGGTCTGGTCTTTGTATTCGTCTATTTCAAATACAGGTTTTAAATAGTGATAAGTATGAGGCAGTCGTATTAAAACAATCACAGAAAAAACAAAATTTACCCGCGACACGGGGGAATATTTATGATCGAGATAATCGTCCTCTTACTCGAAATATTATCCATTACACACTTTCAGTAAACCCATCAAAAGTAACGGATAAAGATGGTCTTGCCAAAGTCATCAGTGAAAGAACAGGACAGTCCGAAGAATATTATTTAAAAAAACTAAATTCCAAAGCAAGGTTTGAATACTTGGAAAGAAACCTTCAACGGGAAACGTTAGGATCTCTGGAGACCACTGTTTTTGAAGGATTAAATATTGAGCGGAAATATCGAAGATATTATCCCCACAATCAAATTGCAGCACAAATACTTGGGTTTACCAATGTGGATGATGAAGGCATTTCTGGCATAGAAAAAGATTTTAATACATATTTAACAGGTGAAGCGGGCTGGGTTTACAAAACCAAAGGCTGGAAGGGGAAAATACAATATAAAAGCGGAATGCCTTTCCAGGCGCCAATTAATGGGTACAATGTTCAATTAACACTGGATCTCGAGTACCAATCTATTTTGGAAGAAGAATTATTACGTCGACAAACAGAAACAAAAGCTGTCTCTGCCACGGGGATAATAATGAATCCGCAAACGGGCGAAATTCTGGCAATGGCTTCAACACCAGGATTTGATAACAATAAATTTTCCAATTCATCTCCAGAGCAACATCGAATTCGATCTATTACCGATCAATTTGAACCCGGTTCAACTTATAAAATTGTGCCTGCTCTTGCAGCTATTTCTAATAATAAAATTGGGCTCACAGAAGAGTTTAATTGTGAAAATGGAGAATATAAATATTTTAATATTATGATTAGAGATCATGAGAAGCATGGTATGCTTACTCTCCCCCAAATTATGCACTTTTCAAGCAATATTGGTGTGGTAAAATTTATGAAGCAAGTTGGAGCGAAAGGGTTATACAACCAAAGTCGTGCATTTGGATTTGGGTCAGCAACGGGAATTAGTATCGCTGGTGAAGCTGTTGGAAAATTAAATCCTGTTAAAAATTGGAGTGCGGTTTCTTTGGGCCAAATATCTATGGGTCACGAAGTGGGCGTAACGGCAATTCAATTGGCCACGGCATATTGCGCCATCGCAAATGGCGGATACCTTGTAACTCCGCGAATCGTTCGACAAATTATCGATCATAACCAAGATGTTGTTTATGCTGAAGAACCCGCAATTATCCGGAAGATTTCGGACGAAAATTCCATGAAAAATATGCGTGAAATTTTAAGAGGTGTGGTTGTAAATGGCACTGGACATAAGGCAGAAATTGCCGGATGGGATGTGGCAGGCAAAACGGGGACTGCACAAAAATGGAAAAATGGAAAATATTCAAACGATAAATTTATTTCCAATTTTGTAGGCTTTTTCCCTTATGAAAATCCACAACTTTTGGCATTCATTATGCTAGATGAACCCCGAAAACCCAATCACTGGGGATCTGAAGGTGCTGCTGTTGCTTTTAGGCGAATCATCAAACGAATTATTAATATGGATGATGAAATCATTCCTCCAGTACGAGAACAAAAAAGGGTTGAATATGTTAATAGTTTAATAAAAGATGATATTATCATCCAACGGAATGGACCTCTTGCAGCTCAAGTATCAACGCTTCCAATTGCTTTATCAACCGTGGCGAATTTTTCAAACAAAGTACCTATGCCCGAAGTACGAGGATTTAGCATGAGAAAAGCCATGACAGTCCTACGTCAAGCTGGACTAAAAATTCAGATTCAAGGGAGCGGTAAAGTTATTTGGCAGAGTCCAAAACCGGGATCAATTTTGAACAAAGGTAGCACATGTATCGTTGGACTAAAATGACGAAATCTCTACAGTCTATCGCTAAATCTCTCGTACCACCAACTCAAGCTATTCCTGATGTTTCTGTATCAGGAATCAAATTGAATTCTTCGCAAGTTATTAAAGGTGATTTATTTATTGCTATGTCCGGGTCAATTGTAGATGGCCACGATTTTATCCAAGATGCAATTGATGCTGGAGCGGCTGCTATTATTTCAAATGGAAGAGATGTTGGTAAATTATCTGTTCCGCAAATTAAAGTTGTAAATCCGAGACGGGCTGCATCCATTATTGCTGCAGAATTCTATGGTCACCCTTCTCATGACTTGATCGTCATTGGTATTACAGGGACAAACGGAAAAACAACTACTTCTGCCCTTATTCAATCCATTTTAAATGAAGCAGGTGAAAAAAGTGCACAATTAGGAACATTGGGATTAATCGCAGAAGGATTTCCGCAAAAATCATCACTCACAACACCCGATGCAATTTCATTACAAAAAACTTTTTCAAACTTGAGGGATGCGGAGTTCTCACATGTAGTCATGGAAGTTTCTTCCCATGCTCTAGATCAATACAGGGTTGCAGATATTGAATTTAATGTAGCCCTGTTTACAAATTTAACGCCTGAACATTTGGATTATCATGTTACGCTTGAATCCTACTATCAAGCTAAAGCTAAACTTTTTAGGATGCTTCCCTTAGAGTCTACCGCAATCGTAAATGGGTCTGATCCTAATGGTAAAAGGATGGCTCTGGAAACAAATGCGCCTTCTTTAGTTTTTTCACATGATATTGAATCTTCCATTCACTTTTCAAATTTAAAATTATCCATAACAGGAATTATAGGAACAATTTCTGCAGGGCATTTTAATTATGAAATTAAATCAAAACTAATTGGGGAATTCAATAGCGAGAATATTTTAGCTGCAGTGTCTTGCGCCCACGCTCTTGGAATTGATAAAGAACATATAGAGCTAGGAATATTGAACTGTTCATCAGTTACAGGGCGAATGGAATCATTTGAATTATCTTCCGGTGGAACTGCCATCATCGATTATGCACATACCCCTGATGCCTATGATAAGGTACTCGGTACCTTAAAAGAATTAATAGACGAAACTTCAAATATTTACGTTGTCTTTGGGGCAGGTGGAGATAGAGATTCTACAAAACGTCCAACAATGGCACAAATGGCTGAATTATATTCTACGCACTGCTTTATTACGCCGGATAATCCTCGAACAGAAAACCCTGATCTAATTTCTGAAGAAATAATTACGGGATTTTCAAAACAAGATTTCACAGTTTATTCTGATCGTGGCGATGGATTAAAAGAAGCTTTAAGTCGAGCAAAAAAGAATGATATCGTTCTTGTTTTGGGGAAGGGGCGTGAAGATTATCAGGATATTCTCGGTAAAAGAGAATTCTATTCTGACTTAGAAATCATTCGGGACTATCAATGAGAATAGCCCTAAAAAATCCAGAAGGATTCAAGATGGCCTTTGAAAAAGTTACAGGCCAAAAATTGCATCATCCAGTTTTGGGTATTTCAACAGATAGCCGGGAAGTACAGAATGGTGACCTCTATATCGCCTTGGTAGGTGAACGAGTTGATGGCCATAAATTTTTAGATTCTGTTGAAGAATCGAATGCATCTTGTGCATTGGTTTCAGATGTAAATCATCAATTAGATCTTCAGCAAGTGGCGGTTCAGAATCCTCAGGAAACAATTGGAAAGATTGCAAATGCATGGCGGAAGCAATTTGATATACCTGTGATTGGAGTTACCGGATCCAATGGAAAAACATCCACAAAAGATTTACTCGTACATGTATTGGAAAGCAGTTACAGTGTGCACGCAACGCAGGGGAATTTCAATACCACCATTGGGTTACCCCTTACTTTATTACGATTGGATGATGAGCATACAATTTCCATCATAGAAATGGGTGCCAGTTCACCAGGTGAAATTGGAGACCTTTGTAAAATCAGTGAACCAACTCACGGATTAATAACGAACATTGCCCCCGCTCATCTTGAGGGTTTTGGATCTATAGATACTATTGCCCATGAAAAGGGTTCTTTATTCCGGGCACTTGAAAATGGAATATCATTTGTAAATCAAGCTGATGAACGCGTTGTCGGAATTGATGTTTTAGGTGAAAAAGTAACTTTTGGGCTTACGCCAGATTGTGATTTCCCTGCTGATATACACCAAGAAGATGATGGGTCACTTACTCTCACTTTAGATTCTCATGAAATTCCGACTGGAAGCCAAAATCTTTCCTTTATTAAGAATAGTATTGCTGTAACAGCAATGGCAGTTACTTTAGGTGTGGAATGGGAAAAGGTTATTGAGCGAATTCAATCCTTCTCCCCCCCACCAGGAAGGTGTCAAGTAAAACAATTTGATGATATCACAGTAATTGATGATACCTATAATGCGAACTTAATCTCGTCTCTCGCAGCTTTAGATTATTTAAAAGCATTTGCAGGAAATGGAAGACGAATTTTTGTATTTGGAGATATGTTTGAGCTTGGAGCAACATCCCATGAACAGCATAGAAAAGTTGGGAATAAATGTACTGAGTTAGGATTAGATATTGTCTTCACATTAGGTGATAACACACTTCATACAGATTCTGTAATTAATAGTGGAATTACTCATCAGCATTTTGAAACGCATCATGCTATAATAGATTCTCTTAAGAATATTATTCATCCAGGTGATAAAATTTTATTTAAAGGTTCTCGAGGTATGACAATGGAAAAGGTAATACACGGGGTTTTTAAAATCTGATGTTTTATTATTTCCTCACACCTTTAAAAAATTCTTTTTCAGCATTCAATTTATTTGAATATATCACATTTAGAGCTGCATCGGCTGCAATCATGGCATTGATTATAAGCTTCATAATCGGACCCTGGTTTATCCGCATACTACATAAAAACCAGATAGGTGAAGAAATTCGCCCAACAGGACCTGAATCTCATATGAAGAAAAGAGGCACGCCTACTATGGGAGGCGTTATCATTTTAATAGCTGTATTGCTCCCAACCCTCCTCTTTGCAGATTTGACTAGCCCCTTAATCCAAATCATTATTGTCGCTACTATTTGGATGGGGATTTTTGGATTTATCGATGATTATTTAAAAGTAATCAAGAAAATGGAAAAGGGTCTTATTGCTCGTTATAAAATGACCGGCCAAATTGCTTTAGGTACCCTTGTAAGTCTTTGGATTTTCCAGACACCCGAATTTGCTGAATTCAGTACAAAAACAACCGTTCCATTTTTAAAAAATGTTGAAATTGATTTAGGTATGCTTTATCCATTAATGGTGATCCTCGTTATTACAGGGACATCCAATGCAGTTAATCTGACTGATGGTTTAGATGGGTTAGCAGCAGGGTTATTAGCAATCAGTTTTACAGTTTTTGCAGCAATTGCATATATTTCTGATCGAGTAGATTTTTCAGATTATCTGAATATAATTTATTTGCCTGGCGCCGGAGAATTGACCATTTTTTCTGCAGCAATGGCTGGGGCTTGTATTGGGTATCTTTGGTTTAATTCACCACCTGCTGAAGTATTTATGGGCGATACGGGTTCTCTTGCTACAGGTGCGGCTTTGGGGACTCTTTCTGTGTTACTAAAAAAGGAATTGCTTCTTTTTATTATTGGTGGTGTTTTTGTTTGGGAAGCTATCTCTGTTATGATTCAAATTTCATATTTCCGTTGGACTCGTTATAAAACCGGTGACGGAAAACGATTTTTCAAAATGGCCCCGATTCATCATCATTTTGAATTATCAGGTTGGCCGGAATCAAAGGTTGTAGTTCGGTTTTGGATCATCGGATTACTCTTAGCTCTTTTTTCATTGACAACTTTCAAAATCCGATGATTGATATTTCTAACAGAAACTCCATTAATATTCGTGATAAAAAAGTCACCATAATCGGTCTTGGATTGAGCGGGGTATCTGCTGCAAAATTAGCAAACTATCTTGGAGCGCGGGTGTTTGCAAGTGATCCATCCAGCAAATTTCACATCAGTGATGCAGCATTAAATCTATTACATCATCATATTTCTTGTGAGACTGGGATTCAATCTGATAAAATATATGATACAGATCTTTGGATTATATCTCCAGGTATTCCCGCAGATGCACCTATTATCCAAAAAGCGAAACAATTAGGTATACCTATTGTAGGCGAAATTGAGTTTGCCAGTTGGTATTGCGATGCACCTATCATCGCCGTTACAGGGTCAAATGGAAAAACAACTTCGGTCCATATTTTATCAGAAATGTGTCAATCAGATTCAATCGATTCCTTGATGGCTGGTAATGTTGGGATTCCATTTTCTGAGCGTGTTTTGAAAGATCTTAAACACCCAAATCCTAAGAGAACTTTCATATTAGAAATATCCAGTTTTCAAATGGAATTTGTAAAACACTTTTGTCCAAAAATTGCATTATATACAAATGTATCTCCAGATCATTTAGATCGTCATGGTTCAATGGATAATTATTTAAAAATGAAATTGAATATGGTCAAGAATATGACACCTTCTGACCATATTGTTTTCAATTTAGATGATCCGAAAATAAAATTAGCTATTGAGGGACACTGTGCCCAATTAGTTCCCTTCAGTCTCTTAAATCAGGGGATGACTTTTTCAATGAATTCTAACCAAATAACTACATTAACTGGTAATTCGTTGATAGATGTAAATGAAATCGCACTTCCTGGAAAACATAATTTATCAAACATGTTGGGTGCTGCGACCGTATCCCATTTGATGGGAATTCCTAATGAACATATTTCTCATTTAATGAGGACATTTACAGGTGTAGAACACCGATTAGAAAATGTAAATATAATCAAGGGCGTCACATATATAAATGATTCAAAAGCAACGAACCTTGAGTCAGTTATTGTTGCTATGGAAAGTTTTAAAAATCCTATTGTTTTGATCTTAGGCGGACGAAACAAAGGTGCAGATTTTCGACTACTCCTTCCACATATCAAGTCAAGTCATGTAAGAAATATTATTTCTTATGGAGAAGTCAGTGAGCATATCTTAACTGCTTTCGGGGATGCGGTAAGATCGGTAAATGTTACAGATCTTAACTCCGCAGTAAAGATTGCTCAATCTCTGGCCGTTCCTGGAGACATTGTATTATTGTCTCCGGGTTGCGCCAGTTTTGACCAATTTGCCAATTTTGAAGAACGTGGACTATACTTCAAATCATTGGTGAAGGATATGGAAATAGCATGATTGATATGCTTATCCAAAAATACGATCGGAACCTTCTTATTTATCTTGGGATTCTTGCTGTGATGGGAACGGTTATGCTTTACAGTGCAAGTTGGTATGAATCTTTTTCCACTTCAAATGGCCGTACCGAAATGCTGTTTTTACAAGGGCACTTAAAACGGATGTTAGTGGGTGTTTTTGCTCTTTTTGGTTTTTTAACTTTTGACTATAGGCGTCTCAAGGAATTTGCGCCCTATTTGATCATCGGCTCAATTTTTCTTCTCATCATTACAAAAGGGTATTATTTAGTAAATGGCCTCGGGTGGAGTAAACCTGCAAGATGGTTATTTTTGGGTTCAGTTTCTATTCAAACATCGGACATCGCAAGAATGGCTGTTATCATTTACATGGCTTATTATGTAGATAAAAAACGAGACCAACTTAAAGATTTTCAAATGGGTTTTTTACCTGCAATTGGTGTATTAACTATCATAATGGGACTCATTGTGATTCAACCCGATTACAGTACTGCACTTATGATTGGTACTATTGGGGTCCTAATTCTTTTTATAGGCGGTGCGCGGGTCTCGCAACTTTCTCTGGCAGGTGCCGGAGCGCTATTGGTTGGAATTCCTGTTCTTCTTTCTCGGGAATACAGACGAAAACGTATTTTATCTTTTTTTGGTATCGGCGATGATCCCGATGTTGGGTATCAAGCTGGTCAGTCGCTTATCAGCCTGGGTAATGGCGGCATTTTTGGCGTAGGATTGGGAAATAGCATTGAAAAAAATCATTTTCTACCTACGCCGCATACAGACTTCATTTTTGCAATTATAGGTGAAGAATTGGGCTTCGTATTAGGAACGGTGCCTGTACTCACCCTATTCCTTTTAATTTTCTTTCGTGGATTAAAAGTTGCGAAAGAATGTACAGATCCGTTTGGTGTATTCCTTGCTGTAGGTATCTCCTTCAATGTGATTTTATATGCATTCGTCAATGCTGCGGTTGTGACTGGTATTTTTCCTGTCACGGGGTTACCGATGCCAATGGTGAGTTATGGCGGATCGGGAATGGTTATTAATATGGCCATGATTGGAATTTTGTTAAACATTTCTCAAGCAAGAAGATCTGTAGGCGATAACCAAGGCTGGAGCCCTGCTCAAAGTGGCTGAACGAAAAATTTTGATTGCGGGTGGTGGAACTGGCGGGCATCTATTTCCCGCACTTGCCATCGGTGAAGAAATTCATCGCCGTGAGCCCAATGCAAAGATTCATTATGTTGGGTCAAGTTTTGGGTTAGAAGCTCGTGTTTTTCCGGTAAAAGATGTATGGCATACCCTTCTTCCAATTCGAGGATTCCAACGTGGTTTAAGTTTACAAAGTCTCGGAAGAAATTTTCTTCTTCCACCTCGAATTATTCGATCTATGATAAAAATGCGTTCATTATTATCTGACTTTCTGCCAGAAGTGGTTGTCGGAACTGGTGGATATGCTTCTGCGCTCCCACTATATATGGCATCTAGAAAAAGTGAACCATTACCCATTATTCTTCAAGAACAAAATTCTTACCCAGGTGTGACTACTCGGTGGTTTTCAGAAAAAGCAAAAACCATTTGTATTGCTTTTAAAGAAGCAAATAATTATTTGGAAAGTGAAACAATTCTAACTGGGAATCCTGTTCGACAAGGGATTGAAAAAGGCCTACGGGAAAATGCGAAAAAAGAATTCAATCTTAATCCTGACGAATTAACGATTTTCCTTTTTGGTGGTAGTCAGGGATCAGCGTATCTAAATAAAATGATGACCCGAGTTGTAAATAATATTGCTAGTGCAGGTTTACAGGTACTTTGGCAAACTGGAGATTTAGAATATCAAAAGTATAAACATCATGAATCTCAACATATTCGAGTTTTACCTTTTATTCATAATATGGCTGATGCATATGCTCTATCGGATTTAATTATTTGTAGGAGTGGAGCACTTACTCTTGCTGAAATTACAGTTTGTGGTAAACCAAGTATTTTAGTCCCTTTCCCTGCAGCTGCTGCTGACCATCAATCAAAAAATGCCCAGGCATTAGTGAATGCAGGAGCTTCAAGAATTCTATTTGAAAAATCATTGAATTCTCAAGACTTTTTCCATTCTATTATGAATTTAATACACAATATAACTGAACTCAGCAAAATGAGTATAGCATCTAAAAAGCTAGGGCGACCTAATGCAACTCGTGAAATAGTAAATCGAATTTTTGAGGCCACCGCATGACATTTCGGAAAATTAACAAAGTTTATTTTGTTGGAATCGGTGGAATTGGAATGAGTGGTATAGCAGAGTTACTTCTTAATCTAGGTTTTCAAGTCTCTGGGTCAGATATGAATGAGAACGATAACGTAATTAGACTAAAGAAGTTAGGGATTGATGTTAAGATTGGTCATGATCCTGAAAATTTATCGAATGCAGATGTATTAGTTTATTCTAGTGCTGTCCCTCTAGAAAATCCTGAAATAATTAAAGCTCGTCAGAAAGGAATCCCAGTTATTCGTCGCGCTGAAATGTTAGGAGAACTTATTTCTGTCAAAGAAACTAGTATTGCTGTTGGCGGGACCCATGGTAAAACAACCACTTCTTCTATGATAGGTGCTGTTTTAGCTTATGCAAAAAAAGATCCTACCCTTGTAGTGGGGGGACTTGTTCACAATTTAGATACCAATTCTAAATTAGGTTCAGGAGATATAATTGTTGTAGAAGCGGATGAATTTGATCGAAGTTTTCTCGCCCTGAAACCTACAATTGGGATTGTAACAAATATTGAATTAGAACACACAGATTGCTATGAAGATTTACAAGATCTACAAAATGCTTTTTTGCAATTTTGTCAATCTGTCCCATTTTACGGCGAAGTCATTTTATGCGCTGATTCTCCTGGTGTTCAGGAAATATTACCAAAAATTGAAAGGCCCATGACTACCTACGGACGGTCGAGGGATGCGGCTTATCGTGCGGAAAACCTACGATTTATAGAGAATTACTCCACATACTCTGTTTTTCGCGCGGAGGAAAACCTAGGGGAGATTCACCTAAATGTTCCTGGTGAGCATAATGTATTGAACTCTCTAGCTGCCGTTGTATTGGGTATAGAATTGGGCCTTTCATTCGAGACTATCCAATCGGGAATTGCAAGTTATCAAGGTGTACGGCGCCGTTTTGAAATAAAGGGTATTTTTAATAATGTCTTGCTTGTTGATGATTATGCCCATCATCCAACTGAAGTTGAAGCAACATTAAAAGCCGCAAAAGCAGGTTGGGATAGACGAATCATTGCCGTATTTCAGCCTCATTTATATACACGAACACAGGAATTTTTTAGAGAATTCGCTCAAGTTCTTCAATTAGCTGACGAAGTAATCATTACTGATATTTATCCGGCACGAGAGAAACCAATTCCGGGAGTCACAGCATACCTCATATACGATGAATGTTTTAATAAAATAAATGAGAGGTGCCATTTTATTCCAGATCTCGATGATCTTGAGGATTTTCTTGATACGATCGTTAAGGATAATGATTTAGTTATCACTTTAGGCGCAGGAAGTATTTGGCGTTATAATGAATCTTATGCAGCCCATTTAGAGGCTCTATCAAAGGAAGTAGCAGGTTGATAAATATGATAGAATTGAGATCAATTGTTAAAGGGACTCTTTTAGAGGACGAACCCATGGCACGTCATACATCCTATGGAATTGGTGGGCCAGTTTCAGCTTTTATTACACCTAAAGATAGAAATGATTTGGCGAGAATATTAATGTTTGCTAATCAAAACGAAATAGAGACTCATTTTATTGGATCAGGATCCAATTTACTTGTTTCAGATTCGGGGATTAATGGAATTGTCCTCACACCTGCAAAAGCATTAACTCAACTAGAATTTAATGGTAGTCACGTAATTGCTGAATCCGGTGTGATGCTCGGACGATTGGTTAAAGAATGTATTAAAAGAAATTTAACTGGTGTAGAAAGCCTAATCGGAGTTCCAGGAACATTGGGAGGAGCTTTGGTCATGAATGCAGGTGCTTTTGGTGGTGAAATTTCCAATTATCTAAAATCAGTTGACATGATGAATATGAAAGGAATTATCAGTACCTATTCTCCTAAAGATATTGATTTTTCTTACCGTTTCTCTTCTATCAAATCAGATGAATTTGTTCTACAGGCCCAATTTGAATTAATAGAGGAAAACCCCGACATTATTCAGGAAAAACGAATGAAAGCAAGCAAAGGTCGTAAAACGAATCAACCACTTCGATTCCGATCTGCCGGAAGCGTCTTCAAAAATCCTGATGAATACGCGGCTGGTTATTTGATTGATCAAGCAGGATTAAAAGGAACCAAAATTGGGGATGCAGAAATTTCCCATCATCATGCAAACTTTTTTGTGAACCATGGAAAAGCAAATGCATCCGATATTGCGCAATTAATTCGAATGGCTCGGAAAAGCGTTTTTGAGAAATTCGGAATCAAACTTGAACTTGAAGTGAAAACAATTGGATTTGATCCAAGGGAATTAGAATAATATGGCACTAAAGAAAAACAAATTCCTCGTATGGAAAAAAATCACTTTTTCGATTATTTCATTATCAATTGTATTCGCTGTGATAGGGTCTGCATTTTGGTGGAGTGAATTCCAAAATACGCTCACCATTCAAAAAGTAATTTTCTCTGATACAGCAGTTTTAGATAAGAAGAATTATGAATTATGCCTAGGAAATATTATTGGTATACATCCTGATGAAATTAGTTTAAGTGCTATTAGTAATCTTATAGAAGAACACCCCTATGTTAAGGCTGCAAGGGTTTCCAATCATTTTCCCGGCGTGGTTAAAATTGAGATAATGGAAAGAGAGCCTATAGCTTTGCTACAAGCTTCGCCAATGATTATGCTAGATGATGAAGGAGTTGTATTGCCAGATTTAGATAATTTTGCCGATTTTAATTTACCCACTTTATCAAATTTCAATTCTGATCCTGACCTCTACCCGCTGGGTAAAAAGGCTTTATCTGTAAAGGTAAAAGAAAGCATAGTTTGGCTTGCTCGCCTTCAAAAGGACTATGAATCTTTATACAATAATTTATCTGAAATGAAAATGACATCTGTAAATGAAATGGAATTGATTCTGACGGACGAACCCACTCACATCTTTTTAGGTAACGATGATATCTGGTCTCGAATTGAAATTCTTAGAAATTTTGAACAAAGATTGATTCCAAAAAAAATATCGGATTATAGCTATTTAGATATGAGATATAAAAATCAAATCATCGTAAAAGGAAGAAGGTCATGAGTCCAATCAGAAACGGACATGATCGGCAAATCACGGTTGGAATAGATATTGGATCTAGCAACATTACATGTGCTATAGGTGAAATGATTTCCACTACAAAACGTGTCCGTCTTTTGGGTATTGCTACGGTTCCCAGTTCAGGAATTCGTCGCGGTTCAATTACAAATCGAGACGAATTAATTGATAGATTGGAAAATGTTTTGATGGAAGTTGAATTAATGGCTGATATAAAGGTAACAAAAACGATTCTTTCAATCACAGGCGAACATATCCGATCCCTAAATACCCAAGCTGCAATTGCACTAAATCGATCAAATGGGAATCCGGGTGGAATAATGGAACGTGCAATCAATGAAGGTGATATTTCACAAGTATTAGATCTTGCTCAAGCAGTTTCCCTCCCTGTTGATCGTGATATTCTCCACACACTTCCCCAAGAATATTTAGTTGACACACTTGAAGAAATAAAAAATCCAATCGGTATGATAGGTAGACGATTAGAAGGTCGTGTTCATTTAGTTACAGCAGCAACAACTGCGATGAATAATCTTGTGAATTGTGTAGAAGAGTTAGGGATTACAGTTGATGGATTAGTATTTCAACCCCTAGCAGCGGCGATGGCAACGTTACAAGAAGATGAAATGGAGCTTGGAGTAACTCTCATGGAAATTGGCGCATCAACAACAAACATTGCTGTATACCATGGAAGCGCAATTCGCCACTCAGGTGTTATACCCATTGGTGCATCTAGCATCACACATGATATAGCCATCATGTTGCAAATTGGTATAGAAGAAGCAGAAAATATTAAAATTAAGTATGCGTCGGCCAGTGCTTCAATGTCATCTCCCAAATTAGATATTGAGCTCCCTTCCTCTTCAGGACAACTGGAACGAGTCATTCCTGAGCAGGAAGTTTCTCGATATGTGGAAGCACGGATGCAAGAAATATTCCAAATGGTCATTCGGGAAATTTCCCGAGCAGATATTAAAGATCCACTTACTTACGGGATCGTTATGACAGGTGGAGGCGCAAAAATGCGAAATATTGTTCACCTAGCCGAAAAAACTTTAGGTGTAAAAGTACGCCAAGGTTATCCTCTCAAAATCGATGGTGGAGAAGATTTTGCAGATGGGCCAGGGTACGTCACTGCAATGGGGCTTTTACTATGGCCACTTTACGCTATGGATCATATTCATATGCAACGTTCCGGCAGTGGAGGTTTTAAAGATTTTTTTAATAGAATTCGACATACCATCGAAGACTTGTTTTAACCAAACCAGAAAATAAGGAGATACATCATGCTGTTCGAGTTTGATAGTCTATCTGAACAAAAAGCGAATCTAAAAGTTGTGGGTATCGGAGGCGCAGGCGGTAATGCTGTGACGCGAATGATCACATCTGGAATGCAAGGCGTTGATTTCATCGCCATCAATACAGATGCTCAAGACCTTGACAACAATCCTTCAGAACATAAAATCCAAGTTGGCAAAAATTTGACCAAAGGGCTTGGCGCAGGAGCAAATTCCAGTGTAGGGCGAGAAGCAGTGGAAAGTGACCGTGAGGCAATCATTGCTCTCCTAGATGGAGCTGATATGGCATTCATTACAGCCGGAATGGGTGGCGGCACTGGGACTGGAGCTGCACCTGTGGTGGCTCAAATTTCACGTGAATTGGGAATTTTAACTGTAGGGATCATAACTCTGCCTTTCACTTTTGAAGGTCCAAAAAGGATGAACCGGGCTTTAGAAGGAATGGCGGAAATGAAAAAAACATGCGATACCCTCATTTCCATCCCAAATCAAAAACTCATGTCGATTGTTGATAAATCAACAACGCTCCCTGAAGCATTTCAAATGGCGGATACGATTCTTCATCAAGCGGCAAAAGGCATTTCTGATTTGATCAATGTCCAAGGTGTGATCAACCTTGATTTTGCTGATGTGGAAACAATCATGAAAAATATGGGTGATGCCATAATGGGTACTGGAGTTGCTTCTGGAGAAGAACGAGCTGTTTTAGCTGCACAACAAGCGATTTCTAGCCCGTTGTTGGATGACGCATCGATCAAAGGAGCACAAGGTGTATTAGTTAATATTACCGGCGGTCCGAATCTCACATTGATGGAAGCTAATGAGGCAACAACAATTATCTTTGAAGAAGCTGGCCCATCAGCCAATATCATTTTTGGTGCCGTAATCGATCCTGATTTGAAAGATGAAATTCGCGTAACAGTCATTGCAACTGGATTTAACATTCCAAAAATTGTTGCAACAATTCAAAACACTGAAACAATGGAATCTCATCAATCTTCATCACCTTCAACACGTGAATTACAAGAGCAGGTTAATAAACCTCTCCATGTCCAAAAGGAACCATCTGTTGAAGAACCCAAAATAGAACCCATATTACAAAGACCTGTATTGACTTTTGATGATACACAAGATTCACCTGTAATCTATGGACAGGATCTTCAAATACCCGCTTTCATTAGAAGGCAGCATGATTAAAACTGGTTGACTATTAGACTGAAATAAAAAAAAAGCCCTCCAGATTACTGGAGGGCTTTACCCAACAAAGGATGATACAATAAGGGGAATTTAAACTTTTATCCCCTTAGCTCTCAATTCATTCACAACTCTACGAATACCTTTTTTATCAATAATCCGCATCCCACGGGTAGACAATCGTAAAGTCACATATCGCTTCTCATCTGGAAGCCAAAACTTTTTCTTTTGTAAATTAATATTGAACCGTCGTCTGCTCGTATTATGGGCATGACTAACATTATTCCCAAACATGGGTTTTTTACCGGTTACATCACATACTCTGCTCATAGTTAATCTCTTTTCAATTATTAGTATTCGGTTCGAATAAAGCCACGGAATTTATATGTCTATCTCTATCCTACAAAATGAAAAGTGTTTAATTTTTATCTATATTTTACACATATCAATAATTATCGAATTGACTCTATTCAAATAAATAATCTTTCCCACCAACCACAGTTCTCAAAACTTTTGATTCTAATATTTCTTCTGGTGATACGTCAAGAATATTCACAGAGTGGACCACAAAATCAGCATGTTTCCCGGCGACGATGGATCCGGTTGTTTTTTCCCAGAATGCAGCATAAGCATTGTTGATGGTATAAGATCGTAGTGCATCTTCCACTTTAATTTTTTCTTTCGGATACCATCCGTTTTGGTTTTTCCCATCTCGAGTATGTCGTGTAACTGCTGCATAAATACCAGTAAGCGGATTAAAGGGTGCTACGGTCCAGTCAGAACCAAAAGTCAGATTTGCACCACTTTCGATCAAAGTTTTAAATACATAGGTTCGGGACAGGCGGTCATGTTCGATGCGTTTATGTGCCCAGGAACCGTCATCGTATATATGATAGGGCTGCATGGATGGAATAATATTTTCTGCAGCAAAACGGAGTACGGCAGACGGTGAAAGATGCTGGGCGTGCTCAATCCGGCACCTCCTGTCCTTTTGACCCAATTCGTTTTTTATAGATGCAAACTCATCCAAGATCCAGTCATTCGCCCGGTCGCCAATAGCATGGACCGCATGCTGAATATTGGCCTTGTCTGTTTCCCGCAAAATATGTTTGAATTCTGTTGTATCACGAAGCGTGATGATACCCACAGTTGCCATATTTTCCTTCTCAGATGAAAAAGGGTCTGCTAAATATGGTTTATGCATCCAGGCTGTGCGGGAGCCCAAGGAGCCATCCATCATACCTTTAATTCCATCCCACCGCAGCCATTCATCTCCGGGACCATTGTCTTGCACATTTCGAATAATTTTCTCCCAATTCGTGTACCAGGGATAAATCTTGATCCGGAGTTTCAGAAGTCCCTTTTTATGATTTCGTTTATATGTTTCCAGAGATTTCCAGGAGCCCATGTCATGAATCTGTGTAATACCCAGGGAAAGAGCGAAATCCATGGCCGCATCCAAGGCCTGATCCATTTCTTCTATTGTATTCTCTGGGATAACATTATTGACTAGAGCCATAGCTTCATCTTTTAATATTCCCGTGGCCCCCCCCCTGCTACCTTTTAATATAATTCCACCAACAGGATCTGGAGTATCTGTGTTAATCCCTGCCAATTCCAGAGCTTTGCTGTTCGCCAAAGCCATATGACCATCAAGGCGTCCAAGGAATACGGGTCTGTCCGGCACAACATCGTCAATCCAGGATTTATCAGGATAATTTCCACCCCAGAGTTCGTGGTCCCAATCACCACCTTGCATCCAGGCACCTGCTGGGAGAGTTTCAGAATGGACAATAATCCGGTTCTGGAATTCCGCTTTATTTTTCACCTCACGTAGATTAACACTAGAAAGCTGGAACCCGCCACTCATGAAGTGTACATGATTATCGATCAATCCGGGCGTAACAAATCGACCCATTAAATTTATCTTTTCAGTTTTCTCAGTTGCCAATGCCAAAATTTCTTTGTCATCCCCAACAAAAAGAATTTGTCCATTTTCTATGGCAAGAGCCGTTGCTGAAGGTTTCGATAAATCTCCTGTCCAGATTACACCATTGTAATATACTTTTTCAACTTTTGGTGCTGAGCAGGCGTAAATCAATAAAAGTAGCGGAATAATTTTTTTCATAAGTTTTTTATAGTTGGTTAGATTTGATTTTTATGTGACTACAAATCTCCTAAAATCAATTTGAAAACTCAATAGTCAACGATACAATTTACTATCTAATTTAAGTATTATGAAAATCGGTAATATCCACATTGAGACACCCATTCTACTAGCTCCCATGGCTGGTGTAACAGATTATCCTTTTCGAATACTTTGTAAAGAAATGGGTGCTGGTATCGTTTATTCCGAATTTGTGTCCGCAGATGGTATTATTCGAGAGAATACCAAAACATTGAGCCTTATCCGATTTGAAGATGCGGAACGACCTATAGGAATCCAAATTTTCGGCAGTGATGCCGAAACCATGAGCCAAGCGGCACGATATGTTGTGGATACTTTCCATCCGGATATTCTGGATATTAATTATGGATGTCCTGTTCCAAAAGTAACCAATAAAGGTGGCGGATCCGCAGCACTTCAGGATCTTTGTTTGATGGATGATATAACCGCTGCGGTTGTGGAATCAATTCCTGAAATTCCCGTAACTGTTAAAATGCGAATGGGTTGGAATCTGGAAAAAATTGTCATTCCTGAAGTGGGAGAACGTTTAGAGAAAATCGGAGTTAAAGCTATTGCGCTCCACCCGCGAACTACGAAACAGCGCTATACAGGCAAAGCCGATTGGCATTATATCAAACTCTTAAAAGAATCCTGTTCTATTCCAGTGATTGGAAATGGTGACGTTTGTACCAGTGATGATATTATGCGTATGTTTGACGAAACGGGCTGCGATGCAGTGATGGTCGGGCGGGCAGCTCATGGAAATCCATGGTTTTTTCGAGATGCAAAAGCACGATTGAATGGTGAACCATATCCACCATCACCTTCACTTATCGATATTGCGAATATGTGCAGCAGACATTTCGATCTTTTATTGGAAAATCGCGGTGAACGAATCGGCACAAATTTGATGCGAAAACATTTCTCCAATTATATAAAAGGATTTCCTGGTGCTTCTGCATTTCGTCAAAAATTAGTAACAGCGCCCGGATTACCCGAAATGCGGTCAGCATTAAGTGAATTTATTGAGGTAGCACAAAAGGTTAAGTTCGAATTGGGTTGACAATTTTGTCCTTTCATATTTCACTTTTGTTATGGCGAATGTGGCGATTTCATAAAATGACGGAGATTGCTTTGTTTTAGCCGCAATAACTATTTTCTTTTTCACATTTCGATTTTCCTCTTTCAATTTTCTATTCAACTCTCTCCCTTGTCTCACCATTATCTCACCGGTAATTTTCCCAGCTTTTTGAAACCCATTTTTATTAAATTGAGAATCAACTAATGTCCCAAATTACCAAAGCAGTAAACGAACCAATTTTACCCTTCGCGGCTGGCTCACCGGAACGAGCAAGCTTGCAAGCCAAATATGATGAAATGGCATCCCAAATAATCGACATCCCCCTAATCATTGGTGGACAAGAAATTAGAACAGGAGATACCAAAAATTGCATTATGCCCCACGATCACAAACATATCTTAGCTAAGTATCATAATGCAGGAGAAGCAGAAGCAAGCATGGCCATTGATGCTGCAATGGAAGCATGGAAAACATGGTCTGTAACTTCACTTGAAGAACGAACCGCCATCTTTAGAAAAGCAGCGGAATTACTTCAAGGTCATTGGCGGGACACCATCAATGCTGCAACCATGCTAAACCAAAGTAAAAATGCATTTCAAGCTGAAGTTGATGCAGCTTGCGAACTCATTGACTTTTTTAATTTTAATGCGCAATACGCAGAAGAGATCACGGCTAAACAACCGCTGATTTCTCCCGAGGGAATGCACAATCACCTAGAATATCGTCCTTTAGAAGGATTCGTGTTTGCCATTACACCTTTTAATTTTACGTCCATAGCGGCGAACCTCCCTTCTGCACCAGCATTGATGGGAAATGTGGCTTTGTGGAAACCAGCGTCTAGCGCAGTTCTCCCCTGTTATTATTTAATGAAAATGTTGGAAGAAGCTGGCTTGCCAGCAGGTGTGATTAATTTTATTCCCGGTTCCGGTGGAAAAGTGGGAAATCCTGTTTTATCCAATCCGAATTTGGCCGGCGTTCATTTTACCGGTTCAACTGCCACTTTTCATCATATTTGGAAAACGATTGGCTCCAATATTGATCAGTATAAAACATATCCAAGAATTGTGGGTGAAACCGGTGGCAAAGATTTTTGTCTCGCACATGAATCTGTAAATCCGGATGAATTGGCAACAGCTATGATCCGCGGCGCTTTCGAGTACCAAGGTCAAAAATGTTCTGCCATGTCCCGGGCCTATATTCCCACTACAATTTGGGAAGATGTAAAAGAAAAATATGTAGCAGAATTGGAAACAGTCAAAGTCGGCTCACCGCGTGATTTCTCCAATTTTGTGAATGCGGTCATTGATAAAGCAGCCTTCGATTCCATCACATCTTATATTGATTATGCCAAAGAATCTGATGATGCCGAAATCATTTCTGGCGGAACTTATGATGATTCAAAAGGATACTTTATTCAGCCTACAACTATATTGACCACCGATCCAAACTTCAAAACTATGGAAGAAGAAATTTTCGGACCTGTCTTAACTGTCTATTTATATGACCCAAGTAAATGGAGTGATACTATAGACTTAGTTGACTCTACTTCACCCTATGCTTTAACTGGTTGTATTATGGGAAAAGATAAAGATGCCATGAAAGAAGCTAAAGATCGCCTCATGCATGCTGCTGGGAATTTCTACATTAATGATAAACCCACTGGTGCGGTGGTTGGGCAACAACCTTTTGGCGGCAGTCGAGCTTCCGGAACCAATGATAAAGCAGGGTCTGACTTAAATCTCATGCGTTGGATTTCCGTAAGAACGGTAAAAGAGACTTTTGACACACCCACGGATTATCGCTATCCTTTTTTACAGGTAGATTAATTGAGTACTCGAACAGCCATGATTGCCATGGGCGGAAATTCTCTTTCTCCCAAAGGTGAAGCCGGAACCATTTCCCAACAGTTTTCCCATACGCGGGAAACATTGGAAGGCATTGGCCATTTTATTGAACGAGGTTACAATCTTTGTATCAATCATGGTAATGGTCCCCAAGTAGGAAATGAACTCCTTCGTATGGATCTGACCCATGATAAAGTGCATCCCCTTCCACTTGGCGTTTGTGTGGCAGGAACCCAAGGATCCATCGGCTATATGATTCAGCAATCCTTGCAAAATAAATTAAGAGATATGGACGTGGATCGGGAAGTGGTCACACTCGTAACACAAGTGATTGTGGATAAAAATGACCCATCCATCAAAAACCCTAGTAAATATGTAGGGGCGCGATATTCGGAAGGTGAAGCAAAATCATACGCAGAAAAATTTGGATGGAGTATTAAAGAGCAGGAACCAGGACAATGGCGCCGCGTAGTGCCATCTCCTATGCCGGAATACATAATGCACGGCAATTCAATTAAAGCATTGGTTGATCGGGGAACGATAGTTATCGCATCCGGTGGTGGTGGAATTCCCGTTTATAATAATTCCCATGGTCATCTCGAAGGACTTGACGCTGTAATTGACAAGGACTATTCCGCAGCAAAACTGGGGCGGATTCTCCATGCAGAAGAGTTATGGATTATCACCGATGTAGATAATGTGTACCTTAATTATGGAAAAGAAAATCAAGAATCAATTCGATCCATATCCGCATCAGACGCAGAAAATTTATACAATGAAGGTGAATTTCAAAAAGGGAGTATTGGTCCGAAGATTAGGTCTGCTATCCATTTTTTGAAATACCACGGTGAAAAAGTTATCATAACATCTATCCCTTGCATTCAAGCTGCTTTAAATGGCAAAGCAGGGACAGAAATAAGGAATGAAAAATGAAAATACATGAATACCAGGGCAAGAAACTTTTTGCTGATTTCGGTATGCCCGTGCAGGATGGCTATGTTTTTGAAAAACTGGAAGATGCCGAATCCACGATTAAAAAAGTCCAGGCAGACTTCAATACGGAAGATGTGGTTGTAAAAGCACAGATCCATGCCGGCGGTCGCGGAAAAGGTGGCGGTGTGAAATATTCACCCAATTTTGATAAAGCATTGGAAAATGCTAAAAATATTTTAGGAATGAATCTAAAAACACACCAAACGGGTGAAGGGGGTCAGCTCGTCCGGAAAGTATATGTGACGGAAGCATACGACATTGCAGAAGAATATTATGCAGCCATTACCTTAGACCGTAGTAAAGGGATGGATGTTTTCATGGTTTCATCTGAAGGCGGTGTGGAGATTGAAAAAGTTGCAGCAGAAACGCCAGAAAAAATCGCAAAAGTCTGGATTGATCCACTCTTGGGCATGAAATCATTTCAAGCCAGAAAACTGGCTTATGCTTTGGGACTCAAGGGCGATGCATTTAAAGCTGCTATGAAAATATTGATGCAAATGTATCACGCATATCAAAGTATTGATGCCACCATTGTGGAAGTGAATCCGCTGATTCTTACCACCGATGGACGTGTTATTGTTTTGGATGCAAAAGTGAATTTGGACGATAATGCCCTTTTCCGCCATAAAGATATTGCTGCCATGCGCGATTTGAATGAAGAAGATCCCAACGAAGTTGAAGCAGGAAAATTCAACCTGAATTATATTAAACTGGATGGCAATGTTGGGTGTATGGTGAATGGTGCTGGTCTAGCCATGGCCACCATGGACATTATCAAACTTGCGGGCGGCGAACCGGCAAATTTTTTGGATGTGGGTGGTACCGCTTCTGCAGAAACAGTGAAAAACGGCTTTCGCATTATATTATCGGACGAAAACGTAAAAGCCGTTTTGATCAATATTTTTGGCGGAATTGTCCGTTGCGATCGTGTGGCAAATGGCGTGGTGCAAGCTGTAACAGAATTGGGATTGAAAGTGCCGGTTGTGGTGCGTCTGGAAGGGACCAATGCCAAGGAAGCACAAGAAATATTGGCGAAGTCCGGTGTGGATATTATTCCGGCGGTTGGAATGAAAGATGCTGCTCAAAAAGTTGTGAATGCTGCATTAGGCAATTAGGAGATTTGAAATGTCAATATTAGTTAATAAAGATTCAAGAATTGTTGTTCAGGGAATTACGGGCTCAGAGGGTCAATTCCATGCGGAACAAATGCTGGACTACGGAACAAACATTGTCGCGGGAGTTACACCGGGAAAAGGTGGAATTAAAACGCTGGATGACCGTGTTCCTGTTTTCAACTCAGTTGAAGAAGCGGTGGAACAAACCGGCGCAAATACGTCCATTATTTTTGTTCCCCCACCCTTCGCAGCGGAAGCGGTAATAGAAGCCAGTTTTGCAGGCATTAAGGTTGTGGTTTGTATTACAGAAGGTGTTCCTGTCCATGATATGCTGAAAGTGAAAAAAGTGGTGGACCAAAATGGGACTCGCTTGGTTGGACCAAACTGCCCGGGAATTATTACGGTGGATGAATGTAAACTGGGCATCATGCCGGGTTTCATCTGCAAAAAAGGGAATATTGGCGTGATCTCAAAATCCGGAACACTCACCTACGAAGCCATTGACCAATTGGTGAATGTTGGCTTGGGACAAACCACAGCCATCGGCATTGGCGGAGATCCGATTATCGGTACCACCATGAAAGATTGTATCGAATTGTTTGAAGCAGATCCAGAGACAAAGGGTATTGTTGTTATTGGTGAAATCGGCGGACAAATGGAAATTGAAGCTGCACGCTGGGCGAAAGACAACGTGTCTAAACCCATGGTTGGATTCATTGCAGGACAAACGGCGCCTCCCGGCCGACGGATGGGACATGCAGGTGCTATTGTTTCCGGTGGTGACGATACGGCGGAAGCGAAAATGAGAATTTTAGGGGAATGCGGGATTGCGGTTGCTGAATCTGTTGCGGATATTGGTAATCTCATGAAAGCAGCCATGGAGAAATCTTAGCCACCAAGATCGCGAAGATTCACCAAGTTGTGTGAGTGGGTCTTGGTGCCCTTTGCGGCAAATTAAATAGGAATAAAAAAAAATGACAAACAGAACATTTGCAATCATTAAACCAGATGCAATTAAAAATGGAACCACTGGAAAGGTCTATGACCGAATCCTTCAAGCAGATTTCAAAATACTATCTGCAAAACTTATGAGAATGACTTTAGCACAAGCTGAAGGGTTTTATGATGTTCATAGAGACCGGCCCTTTTTCGGCGAGCTAACCACATTTATGTCGTCTGGTGCATGCATGGTTTTGGCTTTAGAAAAAGAAAATGCAGTCGCTGCATGGCGGGAAACCATCGGTGCAACTAATCCCGAAGATGCGGCTGAAGGTACAATTCGTAAAGATTTTGCCACCAATTTAGGCGAAAATGCAGTTCATGGTTCAGATAGTGACGAAAATGCCGAAAAAGAAATTGCCTTTTTCTTCCCAGAGAGTGAACTTTTAGGCAATCAATGATCCTCTTATGCAAAAAATCCAGTCCTTACTAGTTTTACTTCTGCTTTTCGCCTGTGTTGGAGAGGGTATAGAGGGCTATGTGGGCGAATCCATTTCAATCACAGCAAACAATCCTGAAGAGGGAAAAGATGTAGATTTCAGTTGGGTTTTAACGGAGCAGCCCGATGGTTCGCTCATAAACTCTAAAGATTTGAAAACATCTCGAGATGGCCAAAAAATGTTATTTGAACCTGACTACCCTGGCCAATATTTAGTTGAAGTGATTGTTTCTCAATACTCTGATGAAATTTCTAACCAATTATTTGCATTTTCAATAGTGGATCCAGAGAGTAAAAAAGAACCTAAAATTGAGCCAGTTGATGATTCACCAGATGAAGGATGGCTAAATGAAAACATTGATGAACATGTAAATATTGCTCAAAAATCAGAATTAAAAGAAGATATTGTTAAAATAAATGATAGTGAAGTTGAGATAGAAAACGCTGTAAATGAGATTGGAATTGACTCAATTACACATCCTATTGTCAAAACGCCACCACAGATTGTTAAGGCAATCGTTGATATTCCAATTAATGAAGAATTGGTTCAAGATAAAACGGACCGGTACACGATTCAAATCACTTCAAAAAAGATTTTAAGAGACGCGAATAAGTTTGCACAAAATTTGATTCATAAAGGCTTTGACGCCTATATTCAAAAAGCAAACTTTCGATCAGATGAAATCTGGTATCGTGTCCGTGTAGGAAGTTATAATAATTATAGTTCAGCCAAAGCTGCAGCTGATGCCCTTTCAGATGCATTGGGCATGGCAACTTGGGTTGATTTTGTAAGAATAGAACAGTAGTTCAAAAAGGAGAAAATACTATGGGCCCCATGGACCTTTATTTTGATGTAAGAGATATTTTTCGTTCACCTCGACTCGCATTAAGCGGAAAAAAGATTTGGATCTTTATGGTCGGGAATTTAGCTGGGTTTATCCTGTATTGGATATTTACCTATCTTTCTTTAGCACTGTCTGGCGTATCTTTAGGAGATGCACTTAGTCAACATGGGCTGTACCCATGTCTTTATGGGACTGAAGCTGAATGGTATGCTTGGGTTGTATATTTTATTGGATTAGAAGCATGGATTATATCAATATATCTTGCTAGTACTGCGGTAAGTCGTGTTACGTTAAAACAGTTAAAGGGGAATGATTTCTTCTCAGCTGGCGATGCATGGGCTTATGTGCAAAAACACTGGCATCCAATTGTATTTGCACCTATTTCAATTGTATTAATTATTGTATTTTTTATTTTCTTTTCTGGGATATTTGCATTCATGGGTAAAATTCCCTATCTCGGCGAATTCCTATTTGCAATACCCTACCTGTTCTATTTCTTTGGGGCAGTTTTTACGATATATACAATTTTTGTTCTTCTTGTATCTCTTCATTACACCCCGGCTATTGTAGGAGCTTATGAAGAAGACACCATGGGTACGGTGTTTCAATCTTACTCTATAACTTGGTCACAACCATGGCGAGTTATTGCCTATCATATTGTTCTCATTCCATTAGTAAAGATTGGTGTTCTTATTTTTAGCTGGTTCTGGAGCGCTGGATATGGTTTAATCAATTATGTTTTTGGATGTGAATGGTTTATGGGAGCAAAACTTTCTGGAATGGTTAACTATGCTACAAGTCTAGTTTATCCAAGTTGGCTATGTAATAGTGGAAGTTGTTTCTCTTTGTGCATCCCTGATTGTATTACTCGTTGCCTTCCACAGATAACGTGTAGTCTTCCCCCTGCAAGTGGATCACTATCTGGGACAGAAACTTTTGCTGGGATTATTCTCGCCATTTTCCTTTTTCTGATTGGACTCTCAATTCTGTCTTATGGCTTATCTATTATTTCAGTGGGCGAAACATTAATGTTTATCATTTTTAAAAAGAAATCAGATGATGATGATCTACTTCAAAGAAAAGATGAAGATGAATTAGAAGAGGA
>JAPYRR010000001.1:48476-92622 GCA_029936885.1 Fidelibacterota bacterium
GATGATGATTCATCCAGCGGCACAGACGACAATAACAGTGATTCAGAAAATGAAGATTCATCTGATTTGAAAGAGGATTCATAACAACTTTTTTCAACCATACATATTATTTTGGTTATTCCTTTGTATCTTGGATAAATTAAAGGTAAAAGGTAATTTTGTGGGCAGTAAATGAAACTATTACGTACAGAATTAAGAACCGGGTTTCATAATAAGCTTTTTGACATGTCCGCAAGAGAATTGCCCAACCGTGATACGGTTTTTACCCATAATCACATTATATGTGAACTATCGGTTAAATCTTTATCGATTGGATTCCAAATTTCCGGAAAAATCAGAGCAACTCTCGAATATAATTGTGTCCGGTGTTTGTGTCCCTGCCCATTAGACCTAATACTTCCAATCAATTTGTTGTTAACCCAACATAAGAATGGAGTTGAAAAACAGGATATTATTCATTTCTCAGAGACGCAAGATCAAATTAATTTAACTGATTCTATCGCAGATTTGATTAGTCTAGCAGAACCCATGAATCCGGTATGTGATGACAATTGTAGAGGGCTATGTCCAAATTGCGGAAATAATATAAATCAAACATCCTGTGAATGTATTGTTGATACAGACGACAATCCTTGGGATGAATTAAAAAAATTAAAACTAAAATAAAATTGAGGAGATTTCATGGCACTACCAAAAAAACGACAATCAAAGGCGCGTTCACGAAAACGTCGGACACATTACAAATCAGGTACTGTAGCCATTACAAATTGTGCACAATGTAGCCAACCAAAAATGCCACATAGAGCGTGTCCGAATTGCGGATACTATCGTGGCCGACCGGTTGTTTCAGCTTCCTAAACAAATCAAATTATAAATGAGATTTTCCCTCGATGCAATGGGAGGTGATTTTGCCCCCTATGCCGTGGTAGAAGGAGCATTGGATGCGATTAATAAAACATCCAAACCCTTAAAACTTATACTTGTAGGTGACGAAACTGCCATTCGAACTGAATTAGGTGGTAGAGAATCCGATTCAATTGAAATCCTTCACACAGATGAAGTGGTTACAATGGAAGATAAAGGATCGAAGGTTTTAAAATCAAAACCGAATTCGTCATTAGTTCGTGGGATTAAGTTAGTAAAAGAGGGTAAAGTTGATGGGTTTATTAGCGCAGGACATACGGGAGCAATTATGTCAACTACCCTTCTATCCCTTGGAAGAATACCAGGTGTAAGAAGACCAGCCTTGGCAGCCTATTTTCCAACAGAAGGCCGCGGGAAAGTATTTTGTGATGTGGGAGCTAATCCCGATGCAAAGCCAGAACATCTTGTACAATTTGCATTAATGGCATCCCATTATTACGACCATGTGGAAGGGTTTGCTGCACCAAAGATAGGATTGATAAATATTGGTGGTGAGCCAAGCAAGGGATCTGAACTCTACGTAGAGACTTACAAACTTTTATCAGAAATGCCTAATTTTGTCGGGAATATCGAAGGGCGCCATTTACTAACATCGGAAGCGGATGTTTTAGTCTGCGACGGTTTTGTTGGAAATACTCTTTTAAAATTTGCTGAATCATGGATTACTTTCTTTACAGGAGAAATTAAGGAAAAGATTGAAGAGAAATTATCGTATAGAATAGGTGCTGGACTGATGAAACCTATTTTTGAAGATTTAAAAAATAGATTTGATTATGAAGAACATGGTGGGACTCCCCTACTCGGTGTAAATGGTATATCCATAGTGTGCCATGGTAGTTCTGGCCCACGATCTATAATGAATTCAATTTTTCTTGCTCAAAAATGTATAGAAAATAATTTGATTGAAGATACTCAAAAAAGTTTAGCTATTCATTTTGGACATTAAATTGAACACAAAGATTACATCCACAGCTCATTACGTTCCTGAAAGAGTAATGACCAATTTTGAATTAGAATCTATGGTAGATACATCCGATGAATGGATTCGGACTAGAACTGGAATATCTCAAAGACATATCATCGGGGAAAATGAAGCAACATCAGATTTATCTACTCGAGTTGCTGAACGATTATTAGAAAAAGGTGGGATTTCTCCGGAAGAAATTGATATCATTATTATTTCAACGGTCACACCAGACCATTTTGCACCATCTACCGCAGCTATTGTACAAAATAATATTGGAGCAAAAAATGCGTGGGGATTTGACTTAAGTGCTGCTTGTTCAGGATATCTTTATGGATTAGAGACGGGGCGACAATTTATTTCATCCGGAAAATATCAAAAAATTATGGTGATTGGAGTGGATTCCATGACATCCATTTTAGACTTCACCGATCGGGACACATGTGTTCTTTTTGGAGACGGTGCCGGCGGAGCAATCCTTGAACCAACAGATAATTCTATTGGAATTTTCGATTCGATACTCCACATGGATGGATCGGGTGGAAATTATCTAATAGTTCCCGGTGGTGGTAGCCGAATGCCTGCAACAGTTGAATCAGTTAAAGATAAAAAACATTTTATTCGACAGGATGGGAAAAAAGTTTTCAAATTTGCTGTAAAAGGGATGGCTGATGTTTCTGAGAGAATACTAAATCAAAATAATTTATCGGGGGATGATATATCTTTATTTATCCCTCACCAAGCAAATAAACGAATTATTGATGCAGCCGCTAAGCGTTGTAACATTTCCCCAGAAAAAGTAATGATTAATATTGATCGTTATGGTAATACAACTGCAGGTACGATACCAATTGCCATGAATGAAGCCGTTGAAAGCGGTAGAATAAAAGATGGCGATACTATTCTTCTTGCTGCTTTTGGCGCCGGATTTACATGGGGGAGTATTTTACTTAAGTGGGAAACATCTTGATGAAGTCAGCTTGGCTATTTCCGGGGCAAGCATCCCAAAAAGTTGGGATGGGAAAAGATCTTTTCGAAGGATCTGGACTGGGAAAGAGATATTTCGAAAGCGCAAACGATATTATGGGTTGTGATATTCAATCCATAATTTTTAATGGTCCAGAAGATACTCTAAAAAAAACTCAGTACACTCAGCCTGCAATTTATATTGTTTCTGTTATTTTGGGTGATTTATTGAAAGAAAAAGGACACTCACCAAACGCTGTTTCTGGACATAGTTTAGGTGAATATTCTGCGCTAGCAGTTGCAAATGCATTTGATTTTGAAACGGGGTTATCACTCGTCAAAATTCGTGCTGAAAGTATGGCAAAAGCTGGAGAAGTGCATGAAGGAACAATGGCAGCAATCATTGGTATGGATGATAATACTGTAACAGATTTATGTACCAGTTATTCCGGGAATGGTATTGTAGTTACAGCCAATTATAATTCACCGGGACAAGTTGTAATCTCTGGTTCACCCGAAGCTGTAACGTCTATTATGAATTTAGCCAAGGAATCTGGTGCAAGGATGACCGTTCAATTAAATGTAAGCGGAGCGTTCCATTCACCACTTATGACGCCGGCAAGAGAAGCACTTGCCGATTCGCTTGATTCTCTCAAAATTTCAGATGCAATTTATCCGATTATTACAAACGTTGATGCAAAACCAGTCACTAAAGGTTCTGATATTAAAGACGCTCTCATCAGGCAGTTAGAAAACCCAGTACTCTGGTCACAATCAATTTTAAATATGATAGAATTAGGGATTGAGTCGTATACCGAAGTAGGACCAGGTAAAGTTCTTCAAGGGCTCAACAAGCGGATAAATCGTGATTTAGTAACAAAGGGTGTAGAATCAATGGAACAGGTAGAAAATTTTTATGTTTAGTTTAGCAAATAAAGTAGCCATCGTTACAGGCGCTTCTCGAGGAATTGGGAAAGTAATTGCTCAAGTTTTTGCCAAAGCGGGTGCCCATGTTATTTGCGTTGCTCGATCCGAAGATGCTATCAAATCTCTTGCGGATGAAATCAATACAAATGGCGGGTCTGCTTCTCATGTTGCCTGTGATATTAGTGATGGTGAAGCATTTTCTTCTTTAATTACAGGAACCGCAAAAGAACAAGGCAGATTGGATGTCTTAGTAAATAATGCAGGCATAACTCAGGATAATCTTTTAATGAGAATGAAGGAAGATCAATGGGATACTGTTTTAAATATTAATTTGAAAGGTGCTTTTCATGGCATGAAAGCTGCAGTGCGCCCAATGATGAAAAACCGTAAGGGCAGAATAATTAATATCACATCAATAGTCGGGTTAACAGGTAATCCCGGCCAATCAAATTATGCTGCATCAAAGGCGGGGCTCATCGGGCTTAGTCAATCTGTTGCAAAAGAAGTTGCTACACGTGGAATTACCGTAAATTGTATCGCACCAGGGTGGATAGGAACTGATATGACAGATGAATTATCAACTGATGTGAGAGAACAATTTTTAAGCAGGATTCCTGCTAACCGAATCGGATCACCAGAAGATATTGCATATACTGCCCTTTTTCTGGCATCTGATGAGGCAAGTTACATAACTGGCCAAACTATCACTGTTGATGGTGGCCGTGTCATTAATTAACCAAGGAGACTATATGTCCACATTTGACAAAGTA
Source organism: Fidelibacterota bacterium (assembly GCA_029936885.1). Lineage (GTDB taxonomy): Bacteria > Fidelibacterota > Marinisomatia > Marinisomatales > UBA1611. The sequence goes on from JAPYRR010000001.1 coordinate 53,028, forward strand.
AAAGAAGTCGTCATCGACAAACTCGGTGTTGAAGAAGATGCAATCAAAATGGAGGCTCATTTCATAGATGACCTGGGTGCTGATTCACTCGATACCGTAGAATTAATAATGGAATTGGAAGAAGAGTTTGGAATTGAAATTCCAGATGAAGATGCTGAAACTATTATGACTGTTGGTGCAGCTGTTGAATACGTAGATAAAGTTAAATAAAACGGAATTAAGCATATGTCCCGAGAAAAGATAGTAATTACAGGGTTAGGCGTTCTTGCGCCAAATGGCAACAACGTTGATGAATTTTGGGCGTCTTGTACTGCAGGAAAAAGCGGTATTGGTCCCATAACCTATTTTGATGCATCTAATCATCGGGCAAGTATTGCTGGTGAGTTGTCGGATTTTCAACCGGAAAAAGTATTAGATCCGAAGGAAATCCGAAAACTCGATCCATTTTCAGTTTATGCACTGGTGGCTACGGACGAAGCAATTAAAATGGCTAACATTGATTTTAAATCCATTGATTTGGATCGAGTGGGTGTAACTATTGGGTCTGGTGTAGGCGGGATCCAAACATTAGAAGAGCAACATTCGGTAATTGAGAATAAGGGTGCTCGACGAGTTTCTCCACATTTTGTACCAAAAATGATTGCTAACATTGCAGGTGGACATTTGTCCATTCGTTGGGGATTTCGTGGCCCAAATCAAACCGTTATTTCTGCGTGTGCATCTGCTACAGATGCAATCGGAATGGCCATGAGACTCATTATTGCTGGAGACGCAGAAATGATGATTTGTGGAGGAACTGAAGCCAGTGTTACGCCCTTAACAATAGCAGGTTTTGGAAATATGAGAGCTCTTTCACCAAGATCTGATGATCCTACAAAAGCCAGTCGACCCTTCGAGAATGATAGAGATGGATTTGTTTTGGGTGAAGGCGCTGGTATGCTGGTTATTGAAACTGAAAGCCACGCAATAAACCGAGGAGCAAACATTTTAGCAGAATTAGCTGGATATGGCTCTACAGATGATGCATTTCATGTGACACAACCTGCAATGGGTGGAGCTGGTGCACTTAAAGCTATGGAGCGCGCAATAAAAGATGCCGGTCTTCAAACGACTGATATAGATTACATTAATGCTCATGGGACATCAACACCCTTTAATGATAGGAATGAATCTGCAGCAATCTCAACACTGTTTGGCGAACATTGTAATAAATTAAAGGTTAGTTCAACAAAATCAATGACGGGCCACCTTTTAGGAGCAGCAGGCGGGATTGAAGCTGTTGCTGCAGTCAAAACAATTCAAGATCAACTATTACCCCCAACAATTAATTACGATTCACCAGACCCAGACTGTACACTAGACTATGTACCTAATGAAGCCCAAGCACAAAACGTAAATGCCGTCCTATCAAATACCTTCGGTTTTGGTGGGCATAATGCAGTAATCTGTGTTCGGAAATACGATTGAATATATTTGTAAAATTAAAACAATATTTCCTCGACAGAAGTGGCTCTGTCTACCCCATCGAAAAAAAGATAAACTATATATTTCATAATAAAAATTATCTTAATCAAGCATTCACTCATAAATCTCTAAATACAAGTCCAAGAAATAATTATGAACGATTAGAATTTCTCGGAGATGCAGTTATTGATATAATTATTAGCCGGGAACTCATGCGTGAATTTCCTGAAGGTGATGAAGGATTACTTACACAAAAACGAGCATCATTGGTTCAAAAACCATTTTTAGCACAAATTGGCCAGCTTTTAGATCTATTGGATCATCTTAAAATAGAATCAAGTGTGAATTTAAAAATAGAAAAAATTGCTGAAAAACAAATGGCTAACGTATTCGAGTCCTTAATCGGAGCCATGTATTTAGATGGGGGAATCGAACCGTGCCGAAAACTTATTTTAGATTCAGTTTGGGCTCATAAAGAAGAGGCTTGGAAATCCACCAATTATAAAGGAAAACTCATAGAATATTGCCATTCTCACGAAATTGAGAACCCAGTATTTTTAATAAAAGATATTACGGGGCCCGATCATTTCAAAACATTTGAAGTTCAAGTCAAAATTGGATCTCAACTATTTGAATCCGGAATGGGTACAAATAAAAAAACCGCAGAACAAATTGCGGCTCAAATGGCATTAGAAGAGATGGGAGCTATTTTTTAAGATTCAAGGTTACTTATTTTATCTCTGAGTTTCGCAGCAATTTCATATTCTTCCTCTTCTATTGCAGTTTTTAATTTTTCTTTTAATACTTTCAGTGAAAGGTCTGGTTTTTTACTTAATTTTTTAACATCCTTTATTGTGTCTTCTTTAACACCGGCTTGTTTTAAAACATCGGGTGAAACCAAAATGGATGTATTCATTCGAAGTGCAACAGCAATGGCATCACTAGGACGTGCGTCAATGATCCGATTCCCAATTTTTTCCGATTCCAATTCCAATTGTGCATAAAAAACGCCGTCTTTCAAATTATGAATTTTTACTGATTTGAGTTTTCCATCAATCCCGGTTATTACATCGCAAATTAGATCATGGGTAAGTGGTCGAGGTGTGTCTACAACTTCAATTGCCAGAGCGATAGATTGAGCTTCAAAAGATCCCACAATAACTGGTAAGCAATTATCACCTGTAATTTCTTTTAAGATTACAGCATAACTACGGCTTTCAGGGTGATAAGAAATTTTGAGTACTTCTACAGGAATCATGTTCTTTTTAATAATTCTTCCTTTAATCTCGAAATATTTTCCACCGGACTAGGATCGCTCCCGTGGAGAATTGCACACCAATAACTTAACCAATCTCCAAAGTGAATCATATGAAGAAAACGCTCTTGAAAAGAATTTCCAGCCATTTCCAAAACAAACTGGTCTACGCCTGCTTCATTAAGAATATCCTGAGTTATTTTCTGTCTATGTTTTACCCTTGGGTTATCAATTGAATCCGACAGCCACAGTACAAATAACTCCTTATAAATATGAGAATTATTTTCCCATCCAACAATTTCGTTATGATTGAATTCCGGTAATTCATTATGATACGCTAACATTTTTGCATTCTCACAGATTTGCCCCTTTAATCGAAGAGCAGCTACACCCATAGTAGAATTGTCTGCATATATTACAGGAAGCTTATCATATATTTGCAGAGCCAATTCATAAACGGGATTTTCATTATTTTCTAAACTATAGATTTCCCGTGCTCGGATAATCGCTTCAATTGCACTATCCATCCAATTGTCAAAATTCAATTTTAAAACACCTGTTTTTTCCAAACATTTTGCCATGGGAATAAATGAAAATGCCAAGGCAGCCCGAGGTTGGAGTCCTGATGGAATCAAAACAACATCCTTATCCAATTCATTCAATCGTTCTGCTATTTTTCCCCCAGTGGTAATTCCACAAATCTGGGCATTTTTCGATAATGCATCTTCTAATGTCGACAATGTTTCTTCTGTATTCCCTGAATAAGACGAACAAATGACCAATGTATTTTCACTCACCCAATTTGGGAGTGAATAACCGCGACAGACGGCAAAAGGAACCGTTATATTTTCCTTTTCCAAAGCGACCACCACATCACCGCCAATTGCGGACCCACCCATTCCAGCAATCACTACATTTTGAACATTATTATAGGAATTATTTAAAGAAATCTCATTTCCTAATTTCAAAGCCTCACCAATATTCTTCGGAAAGTCCCAAATGGAGCCAAACATATATTCAGGGTCAAATCTTTTTGACATTAATAGGTCCTATTTTCAACAAGGTTAATAAATTCATTTAATTCATCCCGATTCAAATCACCAATATTCTCAAGTGAATTCCGAGCTGATTTAAAATAGGATTGAGCCATTTCTTTCGTTTCATCTTCTATACCTTTTTCAGTAAAAAAAGATCGTATCTTTTCCATGAGATTGGATTTATCTGAATCGCCAACGATATCACCCCATTCTTTCCGAAACTGATTCCGTGCTTTGATGACCAAGAGAGTTTGCTTCCCTTCTGCTATATCACTACCAAGGCTTTTGCCCATAACATTTGGATTTCCATAGATTTCCAACAAATCATCATGAATTTGAAAGCCAATTCCCAAAGCACGGCCGAATTTATCAAAACTATTTACGACTTCTTCATCTGCGCCTACGAGTGTAGCAGGCATTTCAGCACAAGCTCCCAGCAGGGAACCAGTTTTTTTCTCAATCATTTTTAAATATTGATCTTCTGTAATAGAAAGGTCATTTTCAAATTCTTTATCTAAGGCTTGACCTTCACATACTTCTAGGGTTGCCTGATTAAAGGATCGACAAAGCGCATTTGCTCGGTCAGGTAGGCCACTTAATAAAATTTGCGCAATGGCATATATACCATCTCCCGCAAGTATCGCAGTAGAATTATCCCATTTAAAATGAACAGCTTCTTGGCCATGGCGCATGTTATCATTATCCATGATATCATCGTGAACTAAAGTAAAATTATGGAGTAATTCTACTGCCAAAGCAATTTTCATCAAGGAATCTGGGTCGGCATTGTTGGCTCGTCCAGCAAGGTGGACAAGAATTGGTCGAAATCGTTTCCCCTTTCCACGAAGTGCAAAACGTATCGGCTCATAAAGATAGATAGGTCTTTCAGGAATCGGGAGGCGCTTTAAGTCCCGGTTTACTTCTGTACGGATAAATGAAATTAATTCATTAAAATTTGACATTAGTGTTCGCCCAATTCCAAGTTACCGAACTCCTTGAGTTTCCCTAAAACCAAATTCATTATCTCATCTTTTCTTTCCGGGGAATTCGCTTCAAACCGACACACTATCACTGGCTGCGTATTTGATGAGCGAACCAGTCCCCAGCCATCTCCAAATTTTATTCGGACTCCATCTACCGTAATACAGTCATAATTTTCTGTGAAATAATCAATGGCCTCTTTTGCGATCCTAAATTTTTCTTCATCATTCTCTGCTTCCATCCGCATTTCAGGTGTTGAATAATATACTGGAATTTCCGATTTCAATTCAGAGAGTTTTTTGTCAGTCCGGGATAAGAGCTGCACCAATCGAGCACCCACATAAAGGGCATCGTCGTATCCAAAATAATCATCGGCGAAAAAAATATGTCCACTCATTTCACCACCGAATTTACAATTTAGCTCACCCATTTTTTGTTTAATCAACGAATGGCCAGTTTTCCACATAATGGGATTACCGCCATAGCGATGGATCATATCTTCCAGGGCTTGGGAACATTTTACATCGAATAATATGTCTTCGCCATTTTCAATAATTTCTGGCAGAAACAAAGCCATGAGTTGGTCGGCCCAAATAATGTCACCAGTCTCATCTACAACACCCACGCGATCTGCATCACCATCAAAGGCAAGTCCAACATCGTATTGACCTGTTTTCATTTCTGCCACAAGATCTAATAAATTTTCTTCCACAGTGGGATCCGGATGATGATTCGGGAATGTACCGTCCGGTTCGGAATATAATTCTTTTAATTCAATCCCAAGTGACTTGAATACATCCGGACCATTGATTCCACCTGCTGCATTTCCACAATCCATAACCACTTTCATGGGACGTTCAATGTTAATTTTTTCAAGAATCATTTCTTTATACTTAGGCAAAATCTTGTAACGAGCTTCGGTTCCTTTCCCTTCTTCAAAATCCATTTTATCCATAAGCGAATACAAGGCTTGGATATCATCTCCGAAAAATGCTTTTTTATCCAGTGAGAATTTGAATCCATTGAATTCGGGTGGATTATGACTCCCCGTAATTTGTACAGCGCCGGAGATACCCAAGAGAAACATGGAATAATAGTTCACCGGGGTTGGGAGAATTCCAAGATTAATAATATCGATTCCCGTTGAAAGGACTCCCTTTTTGAAATAAGTCATAAGGTCAGGCGTTGTCAATCTAATATCTCCACTTAGAGCTATTTCTCGACCTCCAACTCGTTTAACAAAAGTGCCAAAGGCTTTGCCAAGTTTAACAACGACATGTTCTGGAAAATCTTCCGCTACCTTCCCACGGATATCGTATTCACGAAAAATATAAGGATTGATTATAGACATATTGAATTCTTTAATTTGGTTAATAATTGAAGAGAAAAATTACAGAACAGTGGATGAGAATTCGAGATGAAACTGTAGAAATATTTAGTTATTTATGACCCTTTTTCAATCACGAAGCCCACACATCCGCGAATAATTCAGCTTCACTTTTATAAGGGCCAAAAATAAATTATTGTAGGCGTACCAACAATAACGATTAAGATTTCTAAGGGTAATCCCATTCGCCAATAATCTCCAAATTTATAGCCACCGGGACCAAGTATAAGCGCATTACATTGATGCCCTATTGGCGTAAGAAATGCGCAAGATGCACCCACCGCCACTGACATTAAGAATGGATCAATACTGACGCCCATTGACATTGCAATTCCAACACTTATGGGTGCCATTATTAGAGCGGTAGCCGCATTATTAATTATATCAGATAAACACATTGTAATAATCATAATAATTGCAAGAACAAGCCATGTAGGTAAACCACCCGTTAATCCAACCATTAGATTAGCAACTAAGGTGGTTGTACCCGTACTTTGTAAAGCATCACTTATGGGAATCATCGATCCTAAAAGTATAATAATTGGCCAATCGATGCTCTTATATAAGTCCCTAACAGGGAGTATTCCCGAAAATATATAAATTAAAATTGCGCCAATAAATGAGATTGTTGCCGGAAAAATCCCAAACATACTTAATAATATTGCGCCAATAAATACCAATACTGAAAATCCTACTTTTGAAAATATCCCAATATCAATATCTCGTTTTTCAAGTGGTAATAAGTTCAGTGATTTTGCATTATTCTTTAATTCGTCTTCCCTGCCTTGTATTAACAATACATCGCCCACAGAAAATTTTACTTTGCCAAGTCGTTTCATAATTGGATTATCATTTCTGGCAACAGATATTAATGTTAAACAATTTGATGTTATTTTTCTAAAATAATTTCGTGTTCGACCCAATAATTTAGATTCAGGTATAACAACAACTTCCATAAATGTAGTGTCATCTTCTTTTAGAGAATCAATTCGAAATCGCATTTCCTTTGTTAATTTAAAATTATATTCATCCATTGCGATTTTCAATTCTGTTGGGTCGGCCATTATTAAAAATTGATCCCCCTCATTCAGAATATAATTTGGATCTAAATATTCAACGACTCCATCGTTATTTATTTTCCGAATTAATGTTATTTTATCTCCCGTCAAATTATTGACTTCCCCTGCATTTTCACCAATTAAAGGGCAGTCTTCTGGAATTCTAATTTCTGTAACATATTTATCAATTGAAAAAATTGATCGGGATTTTAATTTATTATCTTTAGCATTTGGAATAAGTTTCCAGCCAATAAGCGCAATAAATAAAACACCTAAAATAGCGATTACACTACCAACAGGCGTAAAATCAAATAAACCAAATGCAGTAGGTTCAAAGTCCATAAGACTGATATTTTGCAATTTAAGGTATTTTGCGGAGAATGATGTTGAATCGGAAATCGCTTGTGAAATAATTAGTTCCATTTGCTCCTTTCTGATTGTTGCAATAATAATATTGGGGGGAGTACCTATCATGGTTATCATGCCCCCAAGGATACTGGCAAAAGCAATCGGCATTAATAAAATTCTAGAAGATCTTCCATTTTCCCAGGCTGTTTTTAATGTAACGGGTAGCATTAAAGCTAATGCACCAACATTATTCATAAAACCAGATAGTAGGGCAATTACACCACTTAAACTAGAAATATGCATAGTTTGGATTTTAGTAAATGGCTTAATCCTGCGAGTTATATAATCGACCACGCCCGAATTTCGCAGTGCTCTACTGATTATTAATACTGCCGCAACTGTAATCACAGCAGGGTGACCAAATCCTAAAAATATTTGATTATAATTATTTATTAAAGCTGAACTTTCATCACCTAAACATTTGTCTGCGATAATAAGTATAAAAAGAGCTGTGAGAGAAACAATATCATATCTCCATCTTCCATATATAAAAAGCCCAAAAGTTATCATTAAAATAATTACTATCGCGATTTGATCAATATTCATTTTTACATTCCACCAATTATTGTTCCACTATTAAAGCATTTGTATTGTTTGTGAAGTTTGAAAGAAAATGAATAATTTTTCTCACTTCTCCCTTCACTCTTCATACTTCACCCTTCAATTAAAAATATTTATTTTATCGTTTTCAAAAAATCTGAAATCCGGTCCAAGCCACCTTGAACATAATCTGCTGGTGTGCCGTAACCAAACCGGACATATCCTTCCATCCCATGCCACTTCCCTGCTGTCAATAAAACACTGTAATTATCTCTTAAATTGAAAACAAATTCTTCCGAACTCATGGGACTATTCAATTTAGCAAAAGTGATTGCCGCAGCTTGGGGCCGAGTGATGGTAAAAGTAGGCTCATTTTTTGCCCAATCACACAACATATTAAGATTGTGATTCAAATGATCCTTGGTACGATTCAATATTTTTTTTCTACGATCAGATTCTAGGATTCGGCTGGCCACCCAATCGCTCAAGTATGCAACATTGATAACGGTATAATCATGGAATGACCATGCTCGACTAATATATTCTTTCGATCCAACGCTCCATCCAAGACGGAGGCCCGGTAAACTGTACGCTTTTGATAATCCGGCATTCACAATGGTTTTATCTGTGGCACCAGCAAAAGATCGGCATTCTACGCCGTCCAATTCTGCGCCACGATAGACTTCATCCGATAAAAGCCAGCAATTTGCGTCTTGTGCTATTTCAATAACACCATCCATCACTTCGTCAGACATTAATGCTCCGGTTGGATTATTGGGATTACACACAGCAATCATTTTTGTTTTGGGTGTTACCAATGCTTTAACATCATCCAAATCCCATTGCCAAGCAAGATCCTGCCGTATTGGACATTCTTTAACTGTAATCCCAAAACTTCGCGCCAAGTGACCAATCTGAAGATAATTAGGCACCATATAAATAATTTCATCTCCAGGCTCTAACTGTGTCATAACTGCCAAAAAATTTGCTTCTGCAGAACCGGAAGTTATTAGCACATTTTCAATAGATAATTCTGGCGTATAAATATCCACGACACGTTGTCGAAGTTCGGGTGTTCCGTTGGTGTAGCCATAAAATAAATTCGTTTCCAATATTTCATCTTGTTCGTCGCTGGTTAATATTTCACTCAATTTTAAGGGATGGACTCCACTTTCAGACAAATTAAAGTCCACTTCATTTTCAAAAAGAGACTGATTTCTTTCTAATTCAAATATTTCAAAATTCATGTTTCGTTCTCCATAAAAGATTCATAAACCGCCGTTGCAATTTGGATATCTTGAACCGCTACCCCTGTAAGATCTGCCACAGTTATTTGTTCCGTTGATTTTCGCCCAGGATGCTGACCATTAAGAATATCCCCTAATTCAACAATATCATTTTTCGCCAGCTTTCCATCTTTTAACGCGTGGGATATTTCGCCCCGTTCAATACATTGTGAAATGCTATCTGCCACCACAAGATCTGCCATTTCTAAGATAGTTGAATCCAGCTCTTGTTTTAATTCGGTGTCAGATCCCATGGCGGTAATGTGCGTTCCCGGTTGAATATCATTGGCAAATAAAATGGGTGTCGTTGAAGCCGTGCACGTTACAATATAATTACAATTTAAGGCGACTTCTTGGGGTGATTCAGTACATGAAACAGAAAAGCCTAGTTTAGCTAAATCAGCTTTAACCCATTCCATTTTTTCAGAATTTCTTCCCCACACAATCACATTTCGGCATTCCGTAATAGGCTTCAGATATTCAACTTGTAGCCTGGCTTGGAGTCCCGTTCCAATTAAGCCAATACAATTAATTTTATTCGAAAATTGCTCGGCACAGATTGCTCCAGCCACGGCTGTTCTAATATCTGTGAGATAAGCATCATCGGCCAGTAATGCTACATTCGTTCCGGTTTCTTGCTCAAAGAGTAGCATGAGTCCAGCTCCTGTCGGGAGACCGTTTTTGTCATTTTCGTAAAATCCAGAAGCAATTTTTATTACATAATATTTGCCACCAATAATATATCCATATTTGATATGAACATCCCCAGGAGGTTGATTAAATGAAAGTTCACCTACCGGCGGCACAACCGCTTTTCCTTCTGAATAGGCTACAAATCCATTTTTTATTAGAGGACTGAGATCAAGACTGTCAACTATCTTTGAAATGACATCCTTTTTAATGGTTTTCATAAAATATTATTTGGTATTGATGATTTTTTTGACTTTATAAACTGGTTCAAAAAATATCGCTTCAAAAAGTGGATTAATAATTGTGGTCTTATCATCAATCAAGTCAAAAGGATGTACCATAAATCCTAGTCCATCTTTCCTGTTTTTTGGCTGTACATTAAAAGTTATTGGTTTAAGCGTACGAAGAAGATTTAAAATACTTTTATAACCTTTCATTCCCTCCGTGGGAAAAATATTTTCATTTTTATTAATCTTTATAAGGTGCTTCAGAAGAGTCAGCTTGTCCCTGAAAATTGGTTTTGACCACTTAATCGACCCGACTGAATATCTAAATTCACAACTTGTGTTTATAATAGGATGAGGGCGAGCGTCATGTATTGCTTCTAAAAGTGTAAGTAAATAGTTTTTACCACCTACGGCTTTTGCACAATCTAATAATTGTTTTTTTAGAGACTCGCCTTGATCAAGGTTTAATGTATTTTTGTTTTTCATGATTTTCTACTTTTATTTTATTGAATCACGGATTTGTATCAATAAATTTTTCGTTGCCAGTATCCCAGCCATTTCATCCAATCCGCTCTCTTCATTTTAGATATTAATTCAATTAATCGATTGTTAAAGAAAAATGGAAGTGAAGAATAATTGTTATGGGGCTTAGAATCAACCCTCCGTTTTTAATAATTTGTTTTAACTAATTTTGAAATGATTTGTCGATTGGCACCTATGAGTATTGTTTAAGTTCGAATCGTACTATTATTGAACTAATTATAACTTAAATAACATCATGAAGAAATATATTACCTTATTACTTTTTACGAGTATCTCATTCGGCCAAAATTATGTACCAGGCCAAATCTTGATACAAGCGAAACCTGGTGTAGAGATTGATGAACTAAAGATTGGGCTAGATGAAAATCGCTTTCAGGTTGTCAAGCCTCTTATGAAACGAGCCAATATCTACCTAATTAAAATGCTGGATTTATCCATTACGGAATCAAATGGGCTAAAAGAGATTAAAGAAAATCCTTGGATTCAAAATGCGCAGTTAAATCATTACGTAAATCAGCGTCAGACATTTCCTGATGATCCTAGTTTTACATCACAATGGGGCATGCACAATACGGGCCAATCAGGCGGGTTGGAAGATGCAGATATTGATGCACCAGAAGCCTGGGACCTGACCACAGGGGGCGTAAATGCTTTAGGGGACGAAATCGTCGTGGCTATCGTTGATGGCGGATGTATGATTTCGCATAATGACTTGGATGATAATATTTGGGTCAATACGGATGAAATACCCGGGAATGGTGTCGATGATGACAATGATGGATATGTGGACGATATTAATGGTTGGAATGCTTACAACTCTAATGGATCTATTTCATCTGACGGTCATGGCACTCATGTTGCTGGCATCGTAGGTGCTGAAGGGAATAATGGTAGTATGGTGGCTGGTGTAAACTGGGATGTGAAATTAATGATCGTTATGGGTTCATCTGGAAATACTTCTACCGTAATAGAAGCGTATGGATATATTTTGGATCAAAGAGTTCTTTATAATGAAACAAACGGTGAAGAAGGTGCTTTTGTGGTAGCCACCAATTCCAGTTTTGGTGTGGATAATGCTGATTGTACAACTGGGAATTATCCTTTGTGGGATGAAGCATATACCGCCATGGGAGAAGCAGGAATATTAAGTGCAGCTGCAACGATTAATGCAAATCAAAATGTAGACAACTCCGGTGATGTTCCAACGGGTTGTACTAGTGACTATCTAGTAACTGTGACAAACACCAACCGACATGATCAAAAAGCTTCAGCCGGGTATGGTGCCATTTCAATAGATTTGGGTGCCCCTGGTAGTAGTATTCTATCAACCTATAATAATGGTTCTACATCATCACTTTCTGGAACAAGCATGGCTACACCCCACGTAGCAGGTGCCGTTGGATTTCTTCATTCAGTCATGACATCAGGTTTTAGTCAATTCCAATTCAATAGTCCAGGTGAAGGTGCACTTGCACTCAAATCAATGATTATGGAAGGTACAGATGTAATTAGTGCCTTGGAAAATATAACCGTGTCTGGTGGTCGATTGAATTTATTTAATTCCGCTATGCTAGTTTCACAGTTTATGGCATCTGATTCCCTTGACCCCAATCCCATTACAAATTTTACAGGGGATGGGTCTGGTGGAACGGTCATTCAATTGAGTTGGGAAAATCCTATATCACTCTTTGGTGGTGATACCATATCTGATTTCATAAATGATTTATATCGTGATGGTACTTTGATTGAATCTACAGAGGCTGGAATTACCAATTTTGTAGATACACCCGTTTTTCCAGGAACCTTTTATGAATACACTGTTATTACCCGACTTATAGAAAATGATTCAACAAGTGTTCCAGTCAACTTAATTGTAGTGGCAGAATCAGGCGACTGTCAATTAGGCGACCCAAATATGGACGACATAATTAATGTCATGGACATTATCGCAACATTAAGATTCATAATGGAATGGGAAAATCCAACTCCAAATGAATTTTGTGCTGCCGACGTCGATTTTGATAATACGATTACGGTGTATGACCTCTTGCTTATTTCAGATATAATATTAGGTGATTAATTATTAAGAAAGGTTAGATCCATGTCATCCTTAACTTTTATTGCGTTACTCCTTGCATAATAATACCACAAATCCAAGCGCCGTAGGTTCCAATAGCATACCCCAGAACGGCCAGTAAAACGCCCACGGGTGCCAAAGATGGATGAAAGGCTGACGCTACGATAGGAGCAGATGCTGCACCACCTACATTGGCCTGGCTCCCTACTGCCAGAAAGAAAAATGGTGCACGAATAAGTTTTGCTACCACGATAAGAAGAATTGCATGAAATGTAATCCAAATTAACCCAATGAGAAATAGACCCGGATTTTCAAAAATAGCCATAATATTCATTTTCATCCCAATCGTAGCCACAAGAATGTAGAGGAATAAACTCCCATAACGGGATGCGCCCACTCCTTCTAACTCCCTCGCTTTTGTAAATGATAATCCCAATGCAATCGTGGTGGCCAAAACGATAAGCCAGAAAAATCCCGATGTAAGGCTGAATTTAGCTAAGCCGGGCGCATTCTCACCAATCCAAGGTGCAATTATATCCGCACCAAAATGGGCTAAAGCTGTAACACCAAATCCCACTGCCATGACCTTAATTGTATCTGTCAGATTCGGGATACGTAAAATTTGGGCTCGATAGGTTTCAATCTTTTCTTTCAATTCTGCAATGGCAGATGTATCAGCCTGGAATTTTGCATCGATCCGTTCATGAATTCCTGCACCATACAATAAAAATGCCATCCAAATATTTGCAACAATTACATCCACGGCGATCATGGCTGAAAAAATGGAATCTCCAACATTAAATATTTCTTTCATGGCCGCCTGATTCGCACCCCCGCCGATCCAACTTCCTGCTACGGTAGTGAGTCCACGCCAAACGGCTTCTGGGCCAGCTCCACCCACCACATCCGGTGCAAAGACTGAAACGATCAGGATAGCAAGTGGCCCGCCAATAATGATGCCCAATGTACCCGTTAAGAACATGATAATAGCTTTGGGCCCCAGTTTCTTGATCTCCGGTAAATCGATACTGATAGTGAGTAATACTAGACTCGTAGGGAGCAAATACCGGGAGGCAACAAAATAAAGATTGGACCCTTCCCCGGATATGATTCCCAGGGAATTAAAAACAGATGGAATGAAATAACAGAGTAAAAGTGAGGGGATGTATTTATAGAATTTTTTCCAGAATGGATGTTCGCTTTTGGAGGTGATAAAAACAAACGCCAGGATACCAAGGAGAATACCGAAAACAACGGCGTCGTTTGTGATGAGTGTTGTTTGCATCCTTTAAGTTATTTAACTCACCCCTATCGCCGGCTCTGGAGTTTTGCTAGCAGTCGAAGAATCTCTAAATAAAGCCAGATCAATGTTACAAGCAATCCAAACGCGCCATACCATTCCATATATTTTGGTGCACCCATTTCAACGCCCTCTTCAATAAAATCAAAATCCAATACGAGATTTAAAGCAGCGATTACCACCACAAATCCGCTGAACAAAATCCCCATCATGCCATTACTATGAATAACACCAATACTGGAACCAAAAAAGCCCATAAGCATATTGATAACATACAAAATGGCAATGCCTCCTGTTGCAGCCACCACCCCAAGTTTGAAATTTTCTGTGGCTTTGATCAATCCCGATTTGTAAGCGAGCAACAATGCGCCAAGTGTGCCAAAGGTTAAAAAGATCGCCTGAATCACAATCCCTGGATACATTTGTTCAAAGATCATAGAAATCACACCGAGAAAAATGCCTTCAACCACCGCATACATGGGCACGGTAATATGCCCGTACTGGGGTTTGAAAATGGTAACCATAGCCAAAATGAATCCACCAATGACCGCAGGAAATACCAGGCCATGCATAGCTGGGTTTCCCCACGTATAACCGGCACTCAATATGATCAAAATTAAACCGATCCCGGTTTTGTTTACGGTGCCACTCAATGTCATGGCCCCTTCCGTAACTGCTGAAAGATGTTTTCTAAAAGTGGTCGCTTTTAATGCCGGATTTCCCGACCGCATGGTTAAATGTTTATTCATTGTTTTCACCCTTTTCGATTCTGAACCAGGGTTTCCCATCCGGTCCTTTTTTCTTTGCCAATTTTATTAAACTTAAACCCACAATCAGAATGAGTGGTATTGATAAAATAAGTGCTGGATTTTCCATGATTATTTTTGAGTCCAATTATTTCTACTTGGTAAAATATTTTGTGAATGAGTCAACGTTATTTTTGTATTCCTGACAAATATAAAACGTAAATATGTAAAACGTAATCTCCAATAATTACATATTTACGAATTGCATAATTAAATAAAATCTTGAATCAACCATACATTATTATTTTGGCATTTACCTCGGTTATCTTTATTGCTCATCAATTATTGTCACTGCAGCGATTCGATCCATCACCGGTGGATGACTATAAGACAAAAACACCATAAGTGGATGGGGCGTTAAATGGGACAAATTATTTGCCGCCAACCCTTTCAACATACTAATTAATGCATCTTTATTTCGGGTGTGCTCCAATGAGTAAGCATCCGCTTCAAATTCATTTTTCCGGCTCAATGCAGTGGTAAAAATAGAAGTAAGCAAACTCACGGGAGAATAGAGCATCCCGAAAAAGATAAGTCCACCATAAACAGAAACAGTCTCTACACCAAAGACAGCAAATAAATCAAGATCATTCATAAGCAGATTAAATACAAAAAGCATAATTCCCGTCTCAATGATTCCCAGTATTGTGCCCGTAATAATATGTTTCTTTTTATAGTGTCCCACCTCATGTGCCACCACCGAAACAATTTCTTCCGTTGAATGTTTTTCCAATAAAGTATCGAAAAGCGCAATCCTCCGTGATTTCCCGAAACCACTGAAATAGGCGTTGGAATGAGACGATCGTTTGCTGCCATCCATCATATCAATTTTAGCTATAGGAAAATTAACTTTTTCTGAAAATGCTTCAATAGCAATTCTCAATTCTCCATCTTCGAGGGGCGTAAATTTGTTAAACATGGGTGCAATCACATGAACAAACAAAGGCTGAACCGCAATCATAAATGCTGTGATCAATCCCCAAGCGATCCACCAGCCATTCTCACCATAAGTATTAAAAAAGTAGAGGATCGGGCTCATAACCATGGTTCCAAAGACAATGGTCAGCATGTATCCTTTCAATTTATCTATTATGTAGGTCTTTGGAGTTGTTTTATTAAACCCATATTTCTCTTCTAAAACAAATGTCCCATACAATGAAAAGGGTAAATTAATAATATCATTAATGATAAAAATAATTCCAAAAAATATGAGACCGCCCACAATGGGATGAACCGATTGAGTCCGCACAAATAGATCTAAAATACCAAAAAGTTCCATGTGAATTACAATGAGTGTTAGCACCAAACTGAATGTACTAGACAATAAACCAAACCGCGTATTGTCCTTTAAATATGCCTGTGATTTGGCGTATTTCTCTTCATCATAATGGTCTTGAAATCCATCGGGGACTATTTCAGAAACACTATTCATATTCAAAATTGTACTAACCGTTGAAAGCAAATATTCTACAATCAAGGCACCGATAATAATCAAACAATATATTTGTTCCATTTATAATAAACCTAATTGAACTTTATGGAGCAGCCCAGAGCTTTTGTTGAAACAGGATCAATCTTTTCTCCTGTCAATAGGGCATTCAAGGCATCCGCAAGAAAAGTGTGTTTAACCTTGCGGGGTTTCCTGGGATTGTCATCAATCGCACCGCGATAAACCAATTTATCCTTTTCATCAAATAAATAAATATGGGGCGTTTTTCGGGCACCAAATGCTGTAGCCAACCTAGAGCCCGGATCTTGCGTATAAGGAAAATTGTAACCCATTTCTTGCGCATGCTCAATCATTTCTTCCATACTGTCATCACTCTCAAATTGGCTTTCGTTGGAATTCACGGCAATCAATCCAATTCCCTTGGGGATAAATTCCTGCGCCAGAGTCACATAACGGTCTTCCCAAGCAAGCACCCACGGACAGGTATTGCAGGAAAAAATGACCAACGTTCCCGCATCTCCTTTCGCATCAGTTAGGGTCATGCTTTTTCCACTGATGTCAGCCAGTTGATGATCCATGAGCGGCATGGTTGAACCTATTTCTAATTCGCCAGCGATTAGAAAGGTGATTCCGGTTAAGATAGATAATATTTTTTTCATACAAACTCCTATTCGTTTAATGCAAGATGAATGGCTTGCCTGAATTTACTTTCGGGTTCTTGCCCTTCCCAAAAATTCACGATCGTTCCGGAATTTTTCCCAAACAGGATTGTGAACGGTAACGAACCAGACCATTCCGGGTGGATGCCATTAATGAAAGGTTGATCTTTTTCATTTTTCATAAATGAAACACCAGAAATATTTTGCTTATTTAAGAATTTTTTTACCCCATCAAAGTGGTCATCAAAATCTGCACTGACAAATACCACTTTTAGATCCTTGAACTCTTTACCCAAATTAACGATCATAGGAAATTCTTCTACACAGGGCACGCACCAGGTTGACCACACGTTCAGGAGCACTGCTTTTTCTCCCTTAAAACTCGAAACATGATCATGAATCGTTTTTGAATTTGCTTCAATCAGTTCAACCCGACTGCAACCCGACAGGAAGAATGCAAAAATAATTGCTATAATGACTCTCATGGCCGAACCTGTCTCATTTCATGTTTTGAAAAAAGTTTGGCCTGGTCATCATAATGGACAGATGATTCAATGGCTGTTGCACTGCCGTATTGGTGAATGGTCCAGGCGTTCAATTCTCCGTTAGGTCCCCACTCCACGGCTTGGAAATAACAGTCTCCGGCTCGCCCAATATAAATGTCATCTTTTTTCTCGAAATAGATCGCTCTCAATAAACCCGGGCCACCTGAAAGCGGCAAATTCGTTTCACCCCGAACCAATCGTAAAACCTGACCCAACGGTACGTCAATCTTCCCAAATTTATTCTCAAGATAATCAATCGTTTCAACAAGTTTACGCGTAATTATTTCAGGTTCATATTTTAGGTCCGCTTTATTAAATGCATTGGGGAGAACAATCATAGACAATGCTGCTGCTGTATTTGTTGAATCTGCGGATAAATTCCATCCTTTAATTAACGATAATGCGAAAATCAATTTTTGATCTGTTTCATTAGCCATATCCTGAATATATCGGTCTCTCACCTTGGCAATGACAGAATTCAAAGAATACCGTGTATCATATTTATAGGAGAAAAATTCCTCCCGGGTAATTGAAGAATCTGCACCGAATGTTTCCAGGGCTCGCATGGCTCTATTGGTTTGGTGAGTTTCAATGCCCGTCCAATCCGGTAAAGCTTTGGATACTTCATCGGGATCGCCTGTCGCGAGGTAAGGATTGCTGTTACAGTTTTGTAAAAATCCATCTTTTGGATTTAGAACTTGGGGCAATGAATCAAACGGAACATAACTTGTCCAAATGTTGCCTTGGGCATCGCCGGCAAGAAGTTCATGCCAGTTATACCTATCATCCCGTTTTGGAATCTTCGCATTATAGACATAAAATATGTTGCCATCCTTATCCGCATAACCCGTATTAAACATGGGCAAGGCGTGAATCTCCATGGCATTTCTAAATTCAATGAAATTGGTAGCTTTTCCCATCCGATACCATTCTTCCATAAAATTCAAGTTTTTTAAAGATGAAATGCGCAGTGCATAGGTACCATGCTCAAACTCCATCACGGGACCATGAATGGATTCTTTTACCTTCCGTTTAAATGTCCAGGAAAAAGGTCCGAATAATTTTACTTTAATTCTCGCTTTCCTAACTTTCAGGTCTTTCCATTCCCCTTCAAACCAGTATTGATCATTATTTTCCGGATTGATGGTTAATTCATACACGTCAATCAAATCCGGTGAATTAACAGTATGGCTCCAGCCCAAATAAGGATTGTGTCCAATCAATGGAATCGGAGAGCCGGGAAACAATCCACCATAAAAGTCCCAACCTTCTTCGCTGATAAAATGTGCTTCGTACCAAGCCACGGGGCCATCCCAGGGCTGGTGACTATTGATCCAAATCCGCGTATAGCCATCACTGGATCGATGGGGCGCTATTGCAAAAACATTACTGGCAACCATTTTGAATGATTTGGTGTCGTCTTTATGCCCATTCAACCCAATCGTTTGCGGAGGTGTTTCTTTGGATAATTTTTTCATAACCCCATCCAGCCCAAACATCAAGGGCATACGGTGCGAAAATCCCGCAATTAAATCTTTTCCCGTGACTGGATATATTTTTTTCAATCCATGTTCCGGGTGATCTTGTAAAAAAAGATTGATGCCTGCCGCGTAGCCACCGCATAATAATTTTACATCATCAGCCACGTCAGATTCATAGTTGGATTCAATGGTGTTCCAAATATCCATTAAGTGAACATAATAATCATTCACAGCTGCGCCCTTTCCATAAACGGATGCAAGTTTGCCACGTGTTGCAAGTAATATATCGGCAATAGTCTTAAAATCGTCCTGGGCATGGGCATAAGCCAATCCAAAGGAAACATCTGCATCCCGCTTGCCATAAATGTGGGGAACGCCCCATTCATCCCGTTCGATTCTTGCGGAAAAGCCATCTTTCGTTATTGTGATTTGTTCCCCAAATAATATTTGGATGAACAGGAACAATAAAATAAGGATATTTTGTTTTCTAATCATGGGTTAATAAACTCGGAAATCAGAATTCCCGTCTCCCCTGAATTCCATACATTATACTTTTTCATAATGGAGAGAAACAGTTCTGAATCCTTAAAAGAATTAAGCCAATTTGATAAATTCAGAAATTCTCCTTGAAACCAAGCTAAATCCACATGAGCTCCCTGTCGAACAAATGGGAATAATGCCATATCTGCTAACGTGATTTTTTCACCACATAAATAAGATGAATTGGATAATGTTGATTCGTATGTAGTCAAAATTTCTCCAACTGCGTTTTGATATTCTTCATAAGACCCGTCTTTAAATCGCACGTGGTATTTATATTTATCTAACCATTTTTTATAATCACCATCATTCTGGTCAATCAACGAATTTTGCATCTCAATATTCTCTGTATACCAATATTCAGGATCGCTTTGAGATAAAGCCCATTTCATCACATCAATACTTTCATCAATTACCGTTCCATCCATGAGTTGTAAAACAGGGACAGTTCCTTTAGGAGAAAGTGAATACAATTCTTCCGGTCGGTCACTTAAAAGGATTTCCCGATGTTCATAGTCAATACCGGAGTATGCTAAAGCCATGCGAGCCCGCATTGCATAAGGGCAACGTCGGAATGAATAAAGAATGGGATAATTCAAATTTCTTGATTCAATTTCGGTTTGATTCGGGAATCAAAAAATGTTTTTGAGACAACTTGGGATGGATCTTTTCGCCGAATCTTTTGCTCTTCTAATGGTAATTGGGAAAAGTCCAAACATTCTTGTGAGCAGCAGCCATCCAATTCTTTCCCGCATATTTCACATTGAATAAAAAGTATGTGACAGGCATCGTTCTTACAATCCGTATGCGTATCGCAGGATGCACCACAAATATGACAGGTCGCAATCACATCTTCGGTTACACGTTCCCCCAACCGTTCATCAAATACGAAATTCTTCCCGATAAATTTTGATTCTAATCCCTTTTCTTTAATGTCATGAGTATATTGAATAATTCCACCCTGGAGTTGATTCACATTTTTAAACCCATGATTCATCAAATATGAAGACGCTTTTTCACAGCGAATTCCGCCAGTACAGTAAAGCAATATTTGTTCATCCTCTTTCCCTTCAAGTATCCGTTTAACTTCTGGCAGCAATTCCTTGGATGTTTCTACATCGGGAACAATAGCAGATTCAAACCGGCCAATCTCACTTTCATAATAATTACGCATATCCACAATGATTGTATCAGGATTTTCTAATGCTTGATTGTATTCTTCAGCAGAAAGATGGTTCCCAACTTTCTCCATAGTGTAGGCATTATTCGGGACACCATAGGCTACCAATTCTTCCCGAACTTTAATGGTGAGTTTATAAAATGATTTCCCATCCTGAAGTGCTTTTTTAACAAGAATATTCTTCAAAATAGTGAATGAGTTCATAGTCTCAAGAAATTGATTCCAGTAATGTTCTGGAGTACTAAATTGCGCATTGATACCTTCTGTTGCAATGTAGATCCGTCCAAAAATATTTAATTTATTCCATGCCATGAATAATTCATCTCGAAATAATTGGGGATCATCAATGGGATGATACACATAAAATGAAGCGGTTATTCTTTCAAAAGGTTCTTGAGCCAATTCTTGTTTAAGAACATCCTTATCTATTTTATTAAATAAAGCGTTTTTTTTCATTTATTATTATCCAATCACTTTTCGAAGAAACCCGTTTGCATTATCCAATTTTTTCCGTGCTTCAACAAGAGAACAATTTAGTTTTTCCATGACAATGGCTGTTTTTACTGATTTTTCCGCTTCATATAGTTTTGCTTTGGCTGAATCAAAATCCAATCCCGTTATTTGTGAAATGATTCTGGTTCCTCGATCCACCAGTTTATCATTGACAGCCATGAGGTCCACCATGAGATTTCCGTAAACCTTGCCCAATTTGACCATGGTGGCGGTAGAAATCATGTTCAGGATCAATTTTGTAGCGGTTCCCGCTTTCATTCGTGTAGAACCGGTGACCACTTCCGCACCCGTGTCCGCATTGATAACTACATCAACTTCTGTCATTTTAAATGGCTGTGGATTGGTTACAAGATAAATCGTTTTTGCACCCAATTTTTTGGCAAATTTCAATGCAGAAACCACATAAGCAGCTGCACCACTGCATGAAATTCCAATCAAGGTATCGTTTTCATTGATCTTATATTTTTCTAAATCTTGAATGGCTTCTTCCGGCCGATCTTCCGCACCTTCAACGGAATTTCGCAATGCTTTTTCTCCTCCAGCAATGACACCAATAAATAATCCTTTCTGTGCTGAATAAGTTGGCGGAATTTCAGAAGCATCCAACACGCCGAGACGTCCGCTAGTGCCTGCACCCACATAAAATACACGTCCACCCTTTCGAATCGAATTGACCGTGAATTCAACCGTTTTTTCAATATCCTGGATTGCTGGCTCAACAGCTGTTATAATCGCTTGATCTTCCTTGTTAATTGTTGTCAAAATATCAAGTATTGACATTGTGTCAATTTTGGAAGAATTGGGATTTTGTTGTTCTGTTTTCAGTTCGCCACGTGTTTTCATAGCGCGTAAATTACCAATCTATGAAGACGTGGAAAAACATTACTCTCGACTTTCCGGGAATGGACCTTCGTCATGTTTCTGATCTATTATCAACCCTTGACGTATCTTCTGTCATGGTCAAAGACAAACGTAACGAGTCAGATTCAAATTGGGTAGATGATCCGGATAATCCCAATCCACTCTCGGGAGACACCCATTCCATTGTTCTCATGATTTCCGGAGATCAAAATGTGAATCTTCTCATGGAGCAGGTTCAACGCACCTTAGATTTGGATACATTACCTGATTTCGTTGAAGAAATTTTCGAAGACAGGGATTGGGTCACTTATACACAATCTCAATTCAAGGAAATTAAAATTTCTGATTCGCTTCGTATTATTCCACCCTGGGAATCAGAAAGCTATTTTGATGGACAAACAATCATTATTCAACCAGGTAGTGGATTTGGTACGGGGACTCATCCCACGACCCAGCTTTGTTTGCGATGGTTGGAAATTAATCTAAAGAGAAATGAAACTGTTCTTGATTATGGCAGTGGGTCTGGCATTCTATCCATTGGTGCTATGAAATTAGGTGCTGGATTTGTAGAAGGTGTTGAACTGGATCCACTGGCAATTGATAACGCAAAACAAAATAATGAGTTAAATGGTTTATCGATTCCATTTTATCGTCCGGATAAATTTATTTCGACATTGAAATACGATATTGTAATTGCCAACATATTGGCAACTATTTTAATTCGATTGGCACCTGAATTAGGACCACGTATTGGAAAGAAATTGGTGTTGTCAGGTATTCTAAAAAACCAAACGGATAAGGTTATTCATACCTATTCAGAATGGGTGAATTTATCTATTCAGGATGAAATGGATGGTTGGGTAATTCTTGTTGGGTGTGTCTTGTAACCCTTATTTCAAGAGTATCATTTTCTGTGTAAATGTTTTGTGACCTGCTGTCAATCTGGAAAAATATAATCCGGAGGACATATTGATGGGTTTCCACTGTATCGTATGTGTTCCCGGCTCTATAGTATGATCAACCAGGGTTTCTACAAGACGTCCATTCATATCATATACTTTTAAGCTTACATGCCCTAGCTCTGCAATATCATATCGGATGGATGTAACTGGGTTAAATGGATTAGGATATGCTTGGTGGAGAGAATATATCTGGGGTACATGCAATACGGATACGCCCAAAACGGTTAGAGTATGATATTCTTTTATACCTTCATAGCTAACATCTGCAAGACGGTAATCATAAAAAAGACCTTCAATTAATGTTTCATCTGTATAACTGTATTCTGTTTGATAAGATACACTTCCTTGTCCTTGAAGATCAGAGTGGGTTACATAACTTGCAATCTCTTCCCATTCCCCAGGATGTAAGACATCCGGTGTAGATCGTCTTTCAAGAATAAAACCAAGATTATCTATTTCACTCTCAGTGATCCAATGAAGTGTTATTTCACCGGCTCTTGTATTCGTAGATGTAAATGAAGTGAGCTCTACAGGCAAGGATGCATCTGATTCTGCACCCAATGCATAATAACCATCAGCTAGAGATACACTGGTAAAGGTTACAACATCACCTGAGATACTGGCGCCTGTGGCTGAAGAACTAAAATCTCCAGATGTTCCTGATCGATAAAGTAAACGATAGTTAGATGCAGTACCGGACTGACTTGCGTTTCCAGTCGCATCACTAATATCTAGTGTAACTGTACCTGCTACGGTTCCTGTCTCTTCTACTTGCCAAATCCTCCCGGTGCGTAAACTACTATTCACACTTCCTAAATCAGAGGTAGATGTTCCAGATGTATTGTTATTACCATAAACGGCTGAGTTGCCTGATGAAAGAGCACTGCCTACTGAAAAGGATAGTCCATCGGATGCATCCGAAGCACTGGTACTTGATCCACTCCATATGGCTTCAATATCGGTTGTATATCCACTGGTTAAATCAGCCATGGGTGCATAGGATGTAACCCAATCTGTACTTCCATCCATGTCCGTTAAAGTACCTGTGTAGGAATTACTGCTATTATCTGTTAAACTTGTTCCACTTCCATTGCTCATCTTATAATAAGCAACCAAATTACTTTCGCTCCCGGTTAACTCAGCATGCATATTGGCTTTAATCTCTGCTTCAGTGCGAACATCATCCCAAATACGGATTTCGTCTATTTCTCCATCAAACCAACCACCACCAGTGCCTTCTATTTCCGCAATGAACATGCTGTTCGAATTGTCATGTGTTGAACTCGGAATCGACCCAGTAAAAGCCAAAGTTTGTAAAGAACCATTTAAATATAATTTTAACTTATTTGCATTAGAACTCTCACTTCCATCAAATATCATTGCTGCATGACCCCATTCATTACTTGCTAAAGAGCTTGTTAAAAAACTTGAAAGATATCCAAATGCAGATGACCCTGTTTCTACTTCTAAAATAAACCCTTTAGTGCTGTGTATTTTTATTTGAAGACTCTGATTTCCCGAAAGCCTTTTATTTAAAAAAGATATATCAGTGCCACTGGAGATGTTAAACCAAAATTCCATAGAAAATGTACTAACACCATCTAATTCATTAATGTCACCTAAATCCACATAATCATTCGTTCCATCAAAATCAAGAGCATAGCCTTGGGCAAAGAGGCCGGTGCTTAATAAAAATACTGTGAGTAAAATGTTTATTCTTTTTTTCATAGGGTTATTCTTTTGAGTATTGTGATTCGAATGAATCATGGGTTAAATAATTTTTGTATCGAGGATATGAAATATTAACAAAATAAAAGATATGAAAAAAGTTATATAACCGTCGAAAAATACCGCCGTGTTTCTTTCATTACTTTTGGCGCCAATAAAATAGTAGAAACCATGGTTGGAATAGCCATAATTGCATACATACCATCAATTAAATTAATAACAATAGAAATAGAAACTGTCGCCCCAATAATTGTTGAGAGAACGTAAAACCAATTGTAATTACTTTTCCAACGACTACCGAATAGAAACCCTGTGCATTTTGCACCATAGTACGATTGGCCAAACATAGTTGTGATACTAAAAGAAAACACAGCAAAAAATAGTATTATATCGCCCACGATACCCAATTCTTGAGAAAAAGCTTTAGCAGTCATGGTAACACCATTTAGGGAAGGATCACTCCATACGCCTGAAACCAAAATGGCAAATGCAGTAATAGAACAAACCAGAATTGTATCAATAAATGGACCCAACATGGCCACAAGACCTTCCCGAACCGGCTCTTTTGTTTTTGCGGCGCCGTGGGCCATTACTTCTGTTCCCAAGCCAGCTTCATTAGAGAAGACTGCCCGGCGGATTCCCTGGCGAATCACTTCTCCTACAATACCGCCCACTACAGCATTTCCTGTAAATGCATCAGAAAATATTAAATTAAACACTGAACCAAGTTTATCGTAATTCTTAATAAGGATTCCCAATCCGCCCAATAAATAAATCAGAACCATCAAAGGTACAATTCTACCAGCCACCAGTCCAATCCGTTTAATACCGCCAAAGATCACACCGGCCACAAGAATCGCGATCAAAATCCCCGTTACAACATTTCCCAGGAATGGATCAGATGTAAACATTCCCAATGGGGAAAATACAGAATCTCGGATGAATTGGGTCAGTTGGTTTGCCTGGAACATGGGCAAACAACCCACAAGACCAGCCGTGCTAAATAATACAGCCAATGGTTTAAATTTTGGACCAAGGCCTTCTTGTATCACATACATGGGTCCACCTTGTAATTCACCACTATCATCTTTTCCACGAAATAAGATTGCCAAGGTACAGGTGAAATATTTTGTGGACATACCAACAAAAGCAGAAACCCACATCCAAAATAATGCACCGGGTCCGCCCATATGGATTGCAACGGCTACACCACTGATATTTCCCATCCCCACTGTACCAGCCAAGGCAGCTGACAAAGCTTGAAAATGACTAATCTCACCCGGATCATCCTTATTATCATATTTTCCCAACAGAATGTCTATTCCGTGTTTGAAATATCGAAATGGAATAAATCGACAATAAACAGTAAAAAATAAGCCACCAAAAACAAGCAAGATTAGGAGAAAAGGCCCCCACATAAAATTTGCAAAGGCTGAAATGATTGATTCTATTTGGGACATGTATTTTTCAATATATTATGATAATTCAATGGGTTTCCCGATAAATTGAATTACACAAAATAGAATTCCAACACCTACCAACAAGATTATCCAAACAGGAAAACCAAATCCAATTCCCAAACAACCTACAGTCATGGCCAGGACACCAACAGTTATAGCATAGGGCATTTGAGTTTTCACATGATCTATATGGTCAGATGCAGAGGCTGTGGACGATAAAATTGTTGTATCGGAAATGGGTGAACAATGGTCACCAAAAACCGACCCCGATAAAACCGATGCAAAAGTGGCTAAAAATATGGGGGATTCAACCGTTGCATTCGGAGACATATTTAAAAGATGCATGGCCATGGGTACGACCACCGGAACCAAAATTGACATGGTAGCCCAAGAGGATCCTGTGGAAAAACTTATAGCTGCAGCCGTGATAAACGTGATGAACGGAAGCATGGCGGGTGATAATATATTGGAAGAAATACTGACTAAATATTCAGCTGTTTTAAGATCTTTACATACAGATCCAATAGTCCATGCCAATACCAAAATAATACACGCCATCATCATGGATCGCACACCGGCTACCCACGCATCTAACGCCTTTTCAAGTGTTAATATTTTTCGACCAATGGATAAACCAATTGCCGTAATTCCAGAAAATGATGCTCCCCAGATTAAACTAGCATATGGATCAGATGCTCCGATAATATCTCGAATATTAGGATTTGCCATATCAAGACTTCTCATCCCAGTGATAAATAAACCTCCTATGGTAACAGCCACAACCATAAAAACAGGAATGAATGCATTACTCCAATGGGAAGAACCCATGCTTTGAGCCGCTTCTATCATACTGGGATCGGAAAGTGGTTTCGCCGTATCCGATAATACTTTTCCCGTCGTGAGCGCACGCGTTTCTGCTTGGTGCATGGGACCATATTCTTTTTTTAGAACAATGTTCAGGAAAATGAACACCAAAGTCAAAATACAATAAAAAGAAAATGGGATACTTTGAATAAAAGTAAAATAAGGATTTACAGTCACACCGAATTGCTTGTAAGGTGCCTCCAGTAAACTCATTTGAAAAACGGACCAACTACTTATCACCGCTAAACTGGCTACCGGCGCTGCGGTGGAATCAACGAGGTATGATAATTTTTCACGAGAAATTCGCGCTTTATCTGTGAAAGGACGCATCATATTACCCACCAATAATGTATTGGCATAATCATCAAAAAATATTACAAGTCCCATTATCGCAGTTGCCATTTGGCTACGTCGGTTGGATGTGGCATATTTCCCGGCAACATCCACAGCCCCTTTCATTCCGCCATTTGCAGTTATAACGCCAATTAATCCACCGAAGGATAATGTAAATATTAAGATTGAAGCGTGTCCATGATCGGTAACGGATCCAACAATATATGTATCTAATGAGGTGGTTAATCCAGAAAGTGGATTTCCGCTTATCATGGATGCACCCACCCAGATTCCCATAAATAAAGCTAAATGAGCTTCATGAAAAACCAATGCAAGGATAATGGCAATCACGGGTGGCCAGATAGATAACCAAGTTAATGAATCACCATTAATAGATTTGGTACCGAGATCATCAGCAAGAGCAAATCCAATCATTACAATACTTAATATTGATAGGATTTTAATTAGTTTCTGCAATTTCATGGCGAGAAAGTTAATCCCTGACTGTATCATTACAAATGTAAAACAAGATGTAGATTTTCCATAAATTGTTTAGGTGTATTTCTTTAAATCGTTTTATTTTACTTAAGCTAAGATTTAAAGAAATTCCCCATCTAAATAATGAATAAACTTGATCAATACCTCCTTCGCCAATTTTGGGTAATCCTAGCATTAGCAATTCTTGGATTCGTTTCTATTTTTGTCATTGTAGATCTCATCGAAAATTTAGATCGATTCATGGATAATAAAGTGCCTGCAGGTATTGTATTTCAATATTACCTCTATACCTTACCTTGGTTCGTGAGTATAGGGCTTCCAATGGCAATGTTAATTTCAACTGTTTTCAGTTTGGGATCCATGGTTAAGCGTAATGAATGGACTGCTATGAAAGCATCCGGGATTAGTCTTTATAGAGTAACACTCCCTCTCATTCTATCGGGTCTTTTTATGAGCGCAGGCTCCTTTGCACTGGATAACAAATGGGTCGCTTATGGAAATGAAAAACGATTTGAGATCGATCGAGATTATGTTAAACGAAAATCACGCCATAAACTAAAGAACACACTTAAGAACATTTTTCTACAGAAAAACATATCCACTCACATTTCTCTTGGTAAATACACTATAAAAAAGTCAATAGGACATGATTTAACTGTAGTAGATCTGGAAACATCCTCCATTCAACAACGGATCGATGCAAAAAAGATTACTTGGAATCCCGATTCACTAATGTGGACCCTTACAGGATATTCAATTCGTAATTTTAATGAATATGGTATTGAATCCAAAGTTTCTGTGGGAGAAGGAGATACACTCCTTGCGCTTGGATTTTTGCCAGAAGAGATCCAACAACAAGCACGTAAACCGGATGAATTAGATTATTTCAAATTGACTGAAAGAATCAAACAACTCAAGGCAAATGGGGTCGATACTCTCAGGTGGGAAGTTACCCGGTATTTGAAAATATCTTTTGCGTTTACAAATCTTATTGTAGTGCTTTTCGGAATTCCTTTGGTGGTATTAAAAGAGAAAAACAGCTTATCCTTTGGAGCCGGTGCCAGTGTATTTGTTATCTTTGGCTATTATGCCTTTATAAAATTCGGGCAATCTTTGGGGTTTAATGGAATAATTGACCCCTTACTATCAGCTTGGTTGGGTAATATATTATTTTTAGCAGGAGGGATTCTGCTACTATGGAGAGCAAAAACTTAATTGATTAAAGAATCTATTCTTAATTGGGTACAGGAATGGGTCCATCCTCAGCTTTTTTCGGTTTCCTACTCTTAAAACTTGTAACTGTTATACCTGTAGAAAGATTAAATCCCTTCATGGTATGTAGCCATAATCCATTCCTGAAAGCAAATCCAAAATCAAAGATAATCGGACCTTTATGAATGCCAAAGCCTAAGGCTAATTCCTTTAAATCCCCACCTCCCCAAGCATAACCGATTCGCATAGGGAGTGTTGAAATTCCGGTCCATTCCGTAGCGATAGACCATTTCCATTTTTGCCGGGCATAATACCTATTTTCAAATCCGGCAACCAAGTCTGATGCAAATAGAAAGTCATCTACTTTTTTGGATGCACCCAATCTAAATGTGGCAGGATATCTTGTGGTAAATACTGGTCTTTTACCATTAGCGAGGGTATCAACAAAAAAAGTCGTTTTATTCGTGAACAATGAATCATTATTTAATTTATCCATTCGAATCGTATCTATATTAAATGTGTATAAAATTGATTCATCTAAGTCAAGAGTATCATCCCCAAAGGCAAAAGGATAAAAATATTTTGTAAACGGATTTAGACTTGCACTTTCATTTGAACTACCACCCTTATTCCATTGAATGGTACCAGCCAAATTGATCATGGATGCACCAAATGTCCACCCATTTATGGGTCTTGAAACCACACCAATATCCAATCCAAACCCTGAACCACCCACACCTTGTCGAATAATATATTTTCCAGACCCATAAATTCCCAAATCATCTGTTTTCAAACTGGCAAAGGATGAATCTTCATCAATTCCGAGATAAAAGAGACCTTGCAGGTATTTTA
Source organism: Fidelibacterota bacterium (assembly GCA_029936885.1). Taxonomy (GTDB): domain Bacteria; phylum Fidelibacterota; class Marinisomatia; order Marinisomatales; family UBA1611. Next base: position 83,225 of record JAPYRR010000001.1, read on the forward strand.
ATGTGACACCAAACGACATTGTTTTAAATGGCAATCCAAATGAGAATCCAAACTCATTTATCCCCACAATTTCATAATTAATTTCCAGATCAATGTCAGGTTTTTGGGCATTCCCGTAAAAAATAAGTTCCAATAATCCCAATGGTAATCGGTAATTCTGAAGAATAATATTGTTACTTGTGAAAGCAAGGTTTCCCTTAGAAATATTTAAGACGGGAATAGGCATATGTGTATCAATAAAAAATCCTAATCCATCTGAAGCTTCCAATTGATCAAACAATGCATCCTTTTCAACTGTATCCAAGGTATCACCACTATATTGTGCTACATTTTGGATTGAGAAAAAATTCCCGAGAAGTCCAAAATCAATTTGTGCTAATTGCATCATAAAGGGGCGATCTTGTTGGAGACCAATAATCCCCGGATTATATCCAACAGAAAAGATCCCGTCAGCAATGGTTGTATAGGTTCCTGCCATACCGACCACGCGGGGGTCCCGTTTGGTCTGGGCCTGAACGATTAATAATGATAGTAAAATGATTGGAATAAATTTTCTCATTTACTCTTTAGATTTAGTTTCGAATTCCTGGTAAAACGATTTCCAATTCCTGACCTGGAAGAATTCCGTACTTTGAGAAAATATCCATTAATATCACATGATTTACCATCGGAAGAGATTATCTTGATCCGTAGAGAGTCAGTCTCATCTAATCCGCTAGATGAAAGATCCCATTCATAAGACCCAACATTTTCAATTCCAGATTCAATTTCTGTCCATTCATTTGCTATGACACAGTTTGCTGGTTTATAAATTTCAGCATTTCCAGATATAGCATAATACAGGTCGACAGATTCTTCACTGGTACCAAAGGTCTTCCATAAAATTTCATAAGCCTGATCCAGGTACAATGTTTCCCCACCGTTGGGATAGGTGATCACGAGTTCATTTTCCACTGATGCGAATGCACCCGAACTACTGAGCCTAAAAGTAATGAATGAACTAATTTCTAAATAATCTTCCACGGAAATAAAAACACCGATTGAATCTGTTCCCGGCAAATGGAACCGTGGCATTGTGTAATGACTCCCATAGTCTGTTAATAAGAAAATTTGCGATGTATCGATGGTACTGGTATAAATACCTTCACCAGGGACTGCTACCATTCCTTCCGGATAACCGGATGTATCATTTGCGCCATAATATTCGATTGGGTCTGGTAAGATAAACTTGAATAAAGTGTCTACATAAGAAATGATTGTATCCGTTCCTGAACCATTGTATTTCACGATATAAGGGAGTTTTTCAATACATTCGGAAAAGTCTGTCATCACATTAAAAATGTAAACTCCACCGCTATCGGGTGAAATGTCAGAACATTTTTTTAGGATATACAGACTATCTAATGGATTCAAGACTCCAATCGCCGCAAGTGTATCTCTAAAGAGTCCTAATTGTTCTACAGTAGTATCGGTTGGGAAAAGTGAATCATTGCTCATCAATACGGAAATTTCGGCACCAAAAGGCATTGCATTCGTAATGGTCGATACAAGATCGGTTTGGATAAGACTATTTCTTATTTTTGAACGGGCTTCATGGTCAAATTCTGTGATCTCAGTAGGTGTCCCTCCCATAAATGTCATGGGCTCCAGTTGAAGAACGAAAGGAATTGTAACACGAAATCCACCCTGAATTGCCTTCCCTGCTGCTATCTCACCACGGCCATCCACTTTTACTTCCGGTTTAATGATCAACTGAACCGGGTTGGACGCCAATAGATCAATAATAGATGCACAGGTATCACATGGGGCTACCGTATTTAGATAAGATGGTAAACTATCATTGACAGATTCATAAATTGTTATGGTTGTACCCAACTTATTCAACCCGATGATGGTCATTGCAGTATCTGTATCAGCATTTGTTGCGGGGAAACCGATAGTATCAATAATAACAGGCATATAGGTTAGCTCACCAAGGGAATTGTATGCCTTGAATTCCATATTCATTTCAAGGGGCAAGCGAATCTGGTTTTTGAAAATGATCTCGATGAGGGCTTCAGTAGGAATTGCACCTGTGAATCCAGGAGGAAATTCCTGTGCTGTAGAATCACTTTCCATTACCATATATAAATTTGCTTCTAAACTCGAGAAGGACAATTGATCTAAATTCATATTCATGGTGAATTCACCTAATGATTCTGTATTCAGTGGAATTGTAGCATATTGGGATGGGATAGATACATCCAATTCTAAATCAAAACTACCCATTGCACTATCGGGGTAGCCGGGACTTTGAAGAGAATAATTCCGCATATCAAAAGTTTTGTTAATTACTAATCCGTTTGTTAGCAATGTATCAATCTTTACAGAGTCTCCTCCGGCATCTGGAGAAAAGTTTTTAAAATTCATTAAAAAGCTCAAATCAAAAGGAAGGGTGCTTTTAAGATCACTAATAATCAACTTATTCTCGTTATAAAGGGCATCATTATCCTTCAAGACAGCTCGATAAATCTCCATTTTTGATATCCCTGATTCAGACATATCCATCTCCGGGATCGACATATCCGGCATTTCTATTTCTTCTGAAAGCGAGTAATTATTTGTGGTTACATCAATAGCACTAATCCCAGCCATTTGAAAAAGAATATTGAAATCCACAAAAAGAGACCCTGGAGGAATCGTGACAAAGTCCGCCGTAGACGAATCAAGTGTCATACTTGTTGCCATGTTTAAGAAACTGGTCAAGCCTTTTGCAGATAGGTTTGTTGTGTCTGCATATGTTTGATTCTGACTGATTGTCGGGGATTGGTTATGACTTGCCAAAGTATCAATCAGCGGGCTACCATTCCCAGTTACAATATAAGATTTTACTTTAGTTAAGTTTGTTGGTAATCCATTATTTGTAAAACTTGTGATATACACGCTAGAATCTTCACTGCTTGCAATGATCAAAGTATCAATACTTGCGATAATTGGTGGTTCAGCAGGTAATTCAAGAGAACTAAGTCCCAAATCAATCGTTGTATCTAACGCAGCAGATATTAAATCCATGGCTGCATTAAATAGATCCACAATAGCAGTATTATATAATTCTGCATCCATTGTCATCGTTGAACCGGCGGGAAAGGAAAAAGGAGTATAATCTGCAATTTTTAATGAAATTGTCGTATCGAATGGCTCTGGAGGTGTAACATTTGTATCGAGCATTGTAACAGTTGTATCTATATAATAATCTGCTGTATCCAGATATATTAATGAATCATATAGCACAACATGGATTCGTTGAGGTATTTTTATTGCGGGGAGAACTATATCAATATTAATTCCAGGTATCATTGATGCGACTGGTTGGTTCAAATCCATTGGAACAGGAGGTAAATCTGGTAATGCCGTTGGTTCCATAGATCCTTCTTGAACTATCTTGAAACCAAGGGAATCATTTGTTAGGTAAATCCCCGCAGACGAATCTGAAATATCAGACATTTGGTACTTTGTTTGAACGAGTGGAATCTTCAGATCAAGATACCATGTGACCATCTCAAATTTGTCGGGAATGTCAAAATCGCACGCCATTGTTCCCATTAAAAAAATGGAAAGGAACGCATGAATAAATCCTGCCTTCCAACGTGATAGGTTTTGTTTCAGATTTACCTTCATTTTAGTGCCAATTGTGATTGGACTTCCGCATCGAAATTTGTGGAATAATTCTGAGAGAACCAAAAACAAAAAACCCCACTATTTCCCGCGGGGTTTTTATTTGAATATAATGAAACAAGATTAATATCGATAGTTTTCTGGTTTGAAAGGCCCATCTTTTGGCACATGAATATAGTCAGCTTGTGCATCTGTCATTTGAGTTAAAACTCCCCCAAATCCACCGACCATACCCGCTGCAACTTCCTCATCAAGTTTCTTTGGAAGAACTTCAACAGTAATGTTTGATAATTTTTCATCCGATGCCAAATCTGCAAATTTGGCATCAAACAAATGTATTTGGGCTAAAACCTGGTTCGCAAATGATCCATCCATAATACGAGATGGGTGACCGGTAGCATTCCCAAGATTGACCAATCGACCTTCCGATAATAATATTAAATAATCATTTTTATTGTCACTTCTAAATATCCGATGCACTTGGGGTTTCACTTCGTCCCACTGCCAATTATCTCTCATAAATTGGGTATCAATTTCATTATCAAAATGACCAATGTTACAAACCACCGCACCTGATTTGACAGTTTCTAACATAGCACGATCACAAACATTTATGTTACCAGTCGTCGTAACAATTAAATCGGTGGTAGTAAGTAGTTCTCTGTTAATACCATCAACTGTACCCGTGTTAATTCCGTCATGATAAGGAGAAATAACTTCGAACCCATCCATACATGCCTGCATTGCGCAAATTGGATCAATCTCGCTAATCTTTACAATCATCCCTTCTTGACGTAAAGATTGTGCTGAACCCTTTCCTACATCACCATATCCAATGACCAAAGCTTTTTTCCCAGCCATAAGAATATCTGTGCCACGTTTAATAGCATCATTTAATGAATGGCGACATCCATATTTATTATCATTTTTTGATTTAGTTACCGAATCATTCACATTTATCACTGGAACTTTAAGAGAGCCTTCTTCAACCATCTCTAACAAGCGATGAACACCCGTTGTGGTTTCTTCACTAATACCATGAATCTTATCTAGCATTTCAGGATATTTTTCATGCAACATTTGGGTTAGATCGCCCCCATCATCCAAAACCATATTGGCATCCCAAGGATTACCATCTTTTAGGATGGTTTGCTCAATACACCATAAAAATTCTTCTTCTGTTTCGCCTTTCCATGCAAATGTTGGAATTCCAGCCTTCACCATTGATGCCGCTGCATGATCTTGAGTAGAAAAAATATTGCAGGATGACCACCGAACCTTTGCACCTAAATCTACAAGTGTTTCCATCAAGACAGCGGTTTGAATTGTCATGTGAATACACCCCAGAATATTTGCGCCAGCCAAGGGTTGTGATTCTTTGTATTTTGCACGAAGTTTCATGAGTGCAGGCATTTCTGATTCTGCAAGTTCTACTTCTTTTCGACCATAATCGGCTAAAGATAAATCAGCTACTTTATAGTCATTATTTAATATTGTAGGATTGTTCATTTTTTTCTCCAAAAAAGAGTTAAATCAAATGAACGTCGTTTTTAAAACCAAGCCTGATCAGAAATAAACTCCAATGCAACGCTCCTTGGTATATGAAATTTAATTTATTTTTGTTCTAATAATTGTTGAACCATATCCGTTTTTTCCCAAGTGAATAGATCCAACTCACGACCGAAATGACCATACGCTGCAGTTTGTCTATACCGCGGACTCTTCAATTTTAAATGGGCAACTATTTCACCGGGTCTTACAGGAAATACTTTTTTTGCAATTTCGGTAAGTTTTTCATCACTCATTTCACCTGTTCCAAATGATTTCACATAAAATGAGGTTGGTTCTGCAACACCAATACCATAAGATAATTGGACTTCACATTTATCCGCAAGCCCAGCTGCTACTATATTTTTGGCAATATATCGAGCCATATACGTTGCACTACGATCCACTTTGGAAGGGTCTTTACCCGAGAAGGCACCCCCGCCATGAGGAGCATATCCACCATAGGTATCAACAATAATTTTTCGACCGGTTAATCCAGTATCTGCTTCAGGTCCACCGTAAACAAACCGGCCTGTACCATTCACAATAAAATCTTCAGAGTAAGGATAATCAAAAGAATCTAAAACAGGCTTTATAATATGCTGAATTACTTCTCTTTTTACAAATTCCAGTTCTTTTTCTACTGTCACATATTCTGTCAACATATCATCATGCTGGGTAGCAATAACAACCTTTTCTACAGAAATGGGTTTTCCATCATCGTAACTGACTGATACTTGCGATTTTCCATCCGGACGAAGCCAAGGTAACGACCCATTTTTTCTCAATTTTGTTAATCTTTCTGTAAGCCGATGAGCAATCTGGATTGGGAGTGGCATGAGTTCGGGTGTTTCATTGCAAGCATATCCAAACATGAGTCCCTGATCACCTGCACCTTGTTCGGAAATATCTTCAGAATCAACACCCTGTGCAATTTCCGGACTTTGTTCATGAAGCATAGAAATAACTTGAACATCATCCGGGTCAATACCACTATTCTCTTTATGATATCCAATATCCCTAATAGTTTGTTTCACAATTTTTTCTACTTCGGTGAATCCATTAGTGCGGACCTCACCGGATACCACAACAACCCCCTTAGTTACTAAAGTTTCACACGCCACATGTGCATTAGGATCACTAGATAAAATATCATCTAAAATTGCATCCGAAATTGCATCACATGCTTTATCCGGATGCCCTTCCGTGACAGATTCTGATGTAAATAAATATTTGCTCAATTTTGTTTCCTGTTTTTTTGTTCGTTTTTTTAAATACTCAAACAAATTTAGTGCAAAAATTACCAAATTCCATTTATGAATACTGCTTTGATTTAATACAAAATTCACGGTAAATGCGTGCCAATTCCTGAAGCATTTCAACCGACGATTGAAAATTGTAAGACATAATATGTTCTACATTTAATCCAATAGGGACTTTCAAATTATTCTCTGTAATAAAGTTTAATGTATCATTCAATACTTCGATGGCAACATCCAGTGATCTTTCAATCATAGACCCCGGTCTTCCCTGTAAATATCGTTCTGTTTCAGTCGGGATTTCAACACCAAGCCATTTTAAAAATTCAATATTCTTTTGGGATGATACGGGAGCAAAACTCAAAAGTAAGCGACGTGGGAATGTGTTGAGTTCATCACACCTATCTTGGTAATGACCAATCATTTTTACAATATTGGACGAATCGTATAATACTTGTGTTGTGAAAAATTCGCAACCATTCTCACTTTTCTTGATCAAATTCTTTGATTCTCTTTCCCGACTTGGAATTGCAATTCCGCCACAAAATATATCACCACCGTGTTGGTTAAATTCTCTTGAGATTGATTTTAAAACTTCATTTACAGATGGTCCCGGATAATCAACATTACTGGATTCACCACCCACTATAATCATATTTTCAATTTCGTATTCCTTGTTTGTCTCTTCGATCCATTTCATTTGGGCATCATAAGGTTCATGAACAACTACTCGATTCACAATAGCTTCCACACCGACTATATCCTGTAGAAGTTGCCCAAATTCTCTTGGTTCACCCCGTTTTTGATTTGCGACTGGGCGTTCACCACGACCATTTTCATCCAATACTTCCGGAATATTAATAGCGTCAATATGGGTTTGTGACAGAAGCGAACTAATGATCTCAGCATAGGAATTCAAAGTACCATCTTTTTCCCTAGGTGGTAAAATTTCGTAGGCAACGACCGGCCTTTGCGGTTTTTTAATTTTGTCTCGTATTCTCATAAGATTTTCGAATTAGATTATTATTTAAATATTTTTTAACACACTGAAATATTGTGACTCAGGATGAGCAAAATACCATCCGCAAACAGAAGCTGCAGGCCACATGGCACGCGTTTCAGTCAATGAAACACCAATAGCATTTTCAACATCTAAAAGTTTCCATATTTTGTCTTTTTCTGCGTGATCAGGACAACTTGGATAACCCGGTGCTGGCCGAATTCCCTGGTATCTTTCCTTGATCATTTCTTCGTTTGAATAGATCTCATCAGACCCAAAACCCCAATCATCTTTTCTTATTTTTTCATGAAGCCATTCTGCTGCCGCCTCTGCGAAACGATCTGCCAATACTTTAACCATGATTGCATTATAATCATCATGGTCTGATTCAAACTGTTTAACAAGTTTATCCAAACCGTGACCGGCCGTTACGGTGAAAATCCCAATATGATCATCTCCATTTGGTGAAATAAAATCAGCCAAACAAAAATTAGGTTTATTCCCTTTATCAATTAATTGACGAGGGAAACTAAATGTGATATCATTTTCAGGAAGTAAAACATTTTCATTTATAGATTTTGCAGGAAAAATCCCGTACACAGCCTTGGCTGTAATTGTATCATTTTGTAATAGGGTTTCCAACATAGCCTGAACATCATTAAACAGTTTAGTGGCTTCTACACCTTTCTTGGGGTCCGTTAAAATTTCCGGATATGTCCCTTTAAATTCCCATGCGTGAAAAAAAGGTGACCAATCGATATAATTCTTTAACTCATTTAAGGATATGGATTCAATTTTTTGAATTCCTGGTTTTTGGGGTTGAACAGGAGAATAGTCCAATTTAATTTTTCTGTCTCTTGCTCTTTCAATTGATAAAAGTTTTATCTTTTGTTGGTTTTGGTAAAAAGTTTCTCGGATTGATTCATATTCTTTTCGGGTGGAACTGACCAATTCTTTTTTATGTTCTGGATTTAAAAGTTTGCTGACAACTCCCACACATCTGCTGGCATCAATTACATGAATAACGGATGAGGCATATTTTTCTTCAATTTTCACTGCTGTATGTTTTCGGCTGGTTGTTGCACCACCGATCAATAGGGGAATATTAAATTTTTGTCGTTCCATTTCTGATGCCACATGAACCATTTCATCCAGACTTGGCGTAATGAGACCGGAAAGACCAATGATATCTGCATTGACTTCAATTGCTTTGGATAATATTTTATCTGTGGGAACCATGACGCCCAAGTCAATTATGGTATAGCCATTACACCCCAACACAACGCCTACAATATTTTTTCCAATATCATGAACATCTCCTTTTACCGTGGCCATAACAATGGTTCCATTGGAGATATCTTTTAGTCCTTTTTCTTCTTTCTCTTTTTCAATAAATGGGACCAAATGCGCCACTGCTTTTTTCATGACACGAGCCGATTTCACAACTTGGGGCAAAAACATTTTTCCCGATCCGAATAGATCTCCAACCCGATTCATGCCATCCATTAAAGGCCCTTCTATCACATGGATAGGACGATCCAAATGATTCCGCGCTTCTTCCGTATCTTCAACAATAAATTTATCATTGCCTTCAACCAGCGCGTAAGATATTCTTTCTTCGATTGGGAATGATCGCCACTCATTATTTTCTTTTCTCTCCCGTTTGGTCCCAATAAATCCCTCAGCCGATTCCACTAATCTGTCCGTGGCATCGGGATGACGATCGAACAAAACATTTTCGATAGCATCTCGAAATGCCGGATCAATATCATCATAAACAACTAATTGACCCGCATTAACTATTCCCATGTCCATTCCATTTTGGATGGCATGATACAGAAAACAGGAATGCATGGCTTCACGTACCCCATTATTCCCACGAAATGAGAATGAAAGATTACTCACACCACCACTGACATGAACGAGGGGCATTTTTT
>JAPYRR010000107.1 GCA_029936885.1 Fidelibacterota bacterium
CCATGAAAAGTATCATCTCAACGAAGGGGATTCGATTACTATTCCAGGTGGAATGGAATATTCAATTATTGAATGTTTGATTGAATCCCAATTTTTAGAAATACTATTTTAGAAGAATTCTTGTTTCAACAATAAAAATTTCCAAAACAAAATCAAAACAATCATGATCCAAATTATAATTAAAATTTTACTTTCTTCCGGAATAATCGTTCTTGTCTCCGAAATTGCAAAAAAGAATTCTTTTCTTGGCGGACTAATTGCATCAATTCCATTGGTATCTATTTTGGCCATGATTTGGCTCTATTTAGATACGAAAAATGTTGAGACGGTAAGTGCGCTCTCAACAAGTATTCTTTGGCTGGTGATCCCCTCGTTGGCACTTTTTATTTCATTACCAATCCTGTTGAAATCCGGAATAGATTTCTATATGAGCCTTGGAATTTCCATATTAATTACCATGGGATGTTATTGGGTCACAATTCTGTTATTGGGTAAAATGGGTATTAAGTTATAATTCCCCATCAATAATGAATAGAGATTCAATCTCCTTTAAACAGGCACTTGCCCCCATTTTCTTCCTTCTCATTTTGGTAGTGGATGGACTCATTTTCAGACAGAAATTCTTTGGACAAAATCCCTTACCATTATAGAACATTTTCATGTCTCAAATGAGAAAAATCTTTTTCACCATTCTTATTTTCAATTCACTTATTTATTCACAATCAATTGGGTTTATCAATGGTGTGGATATTTCAATGCTATACCAAATTGAAGAAAATAATGGAATATATTTTGAAAATGGAATCGCCATAGATCCTATCGATATTTTTAAGCAACATGGTGTAAATACAATCCGATTAAAAATTTGGCATACGCCAGACCCAGAATTTAACAGCTTACAAAATGTGCTACAAATGGCACAACGGATTGATTCAATTGGATTGGATATCATGCTTAATTTTCATTATTCCGATACATGGGCAGATCCCAGCCATCAAACAAAACCATCCGCATGGGAATCAATAGATTTTGAAACTTTAGCCGATAGCATTTACGACTACACAAATCATGTAATAACCCGATTAAAAACGCAGGGAACGTTGCCTAAATTTGTTCAAATCGGGAACGAAACCGACTGTGGATTATTGTGGCCAGATGGATACATTTGTGATGAATCAAACACGGCAGAGCAATGGCTAAACCTTGGCATACTTTATAATAACGCCATTTCCGGAATTCAAGATGCAATTGATGAAATGGATACTGTTTGGACTCTTGGCCATTTGAGTCATGGTGGATTATGGTATTTTTCAAATTTATTCAATGAAGGTGTATCTCTTGATATTATTGGACAATCCTACTATCCTTGGTGGCATGGATCCTTGGACGAATTGTCAACTAATTTGACGCAATTAAGCAACGAGTTTCAAAAACCAATTGTGATTGTAGAAACCGCTTATCCTTTTACGCTCTCTTGGAACGATAATACAAATAACATTATTGGAATGGAATCACAGTTGCTCGACGGATTTCCTGCATCTGAAATAGGTCAGCTCAACTTTTTACAAGCTGTAAAAGATAGAGTCACCAACAATGAATTCGGAGCCGGAATCTGTTATTGGTCACCAGAATGGATTAGCACTGAGACCTTCGGAAGTCCATGGGAAAATTTGGCCTTATTTGATTTTAATAGCGAAGTATTAGACGGAATTACAGTATTTGAAAATGATAATACCGGAATTGATGAAAACATTAATCCCGAACACATTAAACTGAAATTATTTCCCAATCCTTTTAATCCAATCACGAATATCCATTATGAAATCCAAAGATCTGGATTTGTTGAAATCATGATTTATAACATCAACGGAGAATTAGTTGAATCGATTGTTAAGCAAGATCAACACAGGGGTGAGCATTCAGTGTTATGGAATTCAGAGGGTTTAAGTTCAGGCGTTTATTTTTACCAACTGAAGCTGAATGGTGAAGTTTTAGGAACCAAACAAGCCGTGTTAATCAAATAAATTATTCTTCAGATACTTTGATCTGAAGCCTTCTTTTAACCGAAAATCTATTAGAAAGATTTCATCTAATAAATTTTAGACCCCCCCCTTTTTTTTGTTCCCCCCTATAATAGGGGGGATTGCACGGGGTAGAAAATATTATATCTTTTTAATTATATCGAGCATTTCTCAGCGCACTTCACACCATCAATGGCTGCTGAAATAATTCCACCGGCATATCCGGCACCCTCTCCACAGGGGAATAATCCCTTTATTTGTGGGTGTTGTAACGTACTGGAATCCCTTGGAATCCGAACGGGTGACGAGGTTCTACTTTCGGGAGCGTGAACAACTGCTTCATTCGTTAAGTAACCTTTCATTTGTTTACCAAAAAGCTTAAATCCTTCTTGTAAGTGTTGCGTAATAAATAGAGGGAATATCTCACTTAATTTTGCCGACGTTGTTCCCGGGATATATGACGTTTTAGGAATATTTTGTGACAATTTATTTTGAGTAAAATCAACTAATCTTTGCGCCGGAACTTTTTGAGTTTTGCCACCTATTTCCCAAGCAGTTTGTTCTATTCCTTTCTGAAAATACATGCCTGCTAATGGGCCATACTCTTTATAAGGAGCAAAATCTTCAAATTTCAGTTCAACAACTATCCCTGAATTTGATGTGGGATAATCTCGTTTTGATGGCGACCATCCATTGGTTACCACTTCACCAGGCTGTGTTGCACAAGGAGCAATGATTCCTCCCGGGCACATACAAAAAGAATAGACGCCTCTACCCTGTACTTGTTTGACAATTGAATAAGGTGCGGGAGGTAAAAATTCCCCGCGTGTTTTACATTTATATTGTAATTGATCAATCAACTCTTGAGAATGCTCAACTCGTACGCCAAGCGCAAATTCTTTTGCTTCAATCTCAATCCCTTTTTTATACAATAATTCAAATATATCTCTTGCTGAATGTCCCGTGGCTAAGATTATTTTATTTGAGTCAATTTTTGTACCATTATGTAATACGATTCCCCTAACGGCATTATTTTTAATTCTAATATCTGTTACTTTACTATCAAATAAGACCTCACCCCCAAACTGAATAATTGTTTCGCGAATAGATTGAATAATTTTTGGTAATTTATTTGTACCAATATGTGGATGAGCATCTACTCGAATTTCTGGGGTTGCACCATGGTGAATTAAACTATCTAGAATTTTAGTTACATCCCCTCTCTTTTTACTCCGTGTGTATAATTTCCCATCAGAATATGTACCTGCGCCACCTTCACCAAAACAATAATTTGAATCTTCATTAACAATATGTTTTTTTGTAAGAAGTGCTAAATCTTTCCGTCTGCGTTGAACATCTTTCCCTCTCTCTATAATTATGGGTTTTATCCCTTTTTCTAGTAGCGTTAATGCGGCAAAAAGTCCTGCGGGTCCTGCTCCAATAATAATGACAGGTTCTTGATTATTTACATCTTTATAGTCGGGTTGCTTACCCTGTTTTTTTATATAGGCTTCCTTAAGATATATATCAATTTGAAGATTGATTTTTATTATTCTTTGCCGTGCGTCAATTGAGCGTTTTAAAATCTCAATATGATATATATCAGACCTTTTAACATTCGCTTTTATTGAGACTTCTTTTTTTAATAAATCAGAATTAGAAGCAGTCTCGGGGAGGACTTGAAGTGAAATGTTTTTAATCATGAGCACAAAACTACTTAATACTTTAGATTAATCTTAATATTCGTGTGTAGAGAAAAGAAAACCTATTTTGGATTTACAAAACTAAAGTTGCTAATTCAATATCCATTTTAATATATAACG
>JAPYRR010000023.1 GCA_029936885.1 Fidelibacterota bacterium
CATTTACACTCTATCCGGCCTATCCCAATCCGTTTAATCCCGTGACAACAATCCGTTACGATTTACCAGAGGATGCATTGGTCGACATTATTATCTACGATATGGTGGGTAGGATCGTAAGCAATCTGGTCAGCAGCCAACAAACCGCTGGGTACAGGTCAATCCAATGGAATGCCACCAATAACGCTGGTTCACCAGTATCAGCAGGGCTATACCTTTACACTATTCAAGCGGGCGAGTTCAGCCAGACCAAGAAGATGGTACTGTTGAAATAGATTTACCCTTTCTACAACATCAAGCCCCACATTTGTGGGGCTTGATGTCGTGAAGGCTTGTATTTAATCCTTACTTATCCGTAATTTGGTCATGGCCTTAAAATCCATTGGCAGTAATGCCGTGCCGGTTCGAGTCCGGCTCCGGGTACTAATCTTTTACAGTTCTATTGCGGGAAAGGATTGTTCTTCTTAATATTGATCAATAAATAAAGGATAAAATGAAAATGAAAAATATAAAGAAATTAGGTTTTCTGATATTAATGAGTGCTGTTGTCTCCTTGAGTTTGGGTGGCTGTGCTAAGAAAAGCGAAAAGTCTGAATCTCCAGCTAAAGAGCAGACAACCAATGAACATCCTGAACATCCTACGGATAAAAAAACATCTAGTGAGCATCCTGAACATCCTACGGATAATAAATCATCCAGTGAACATCCATCTGACGATAAGTAATATTTAATAAATCATCACATTTACCACCAATGAGATATTCGTTGGTAAATGTGATGATAAAAGTTTAACAAGCTTTGAAAGGTAAGAATATTGCTTAAACTATTATTATTTTTTCCCCTATTTATAGGGTGTAATACATCCATTAAACCTGTTGAAGAAGCTTTAGTTGATTTCACTGCTGAAATTCAATTAGGTATTGAAAATCATATCGAAGAACAATCTAAGTTAGGTAATGGATTTTTCAAATTAGCATTCGACCAAAAAGAGCTTAATCTCAAGTTAGTTCGGGTTCATACAGAATACCTTGCTAATTTGGGTCCCCAAGAGCATTTCGCATGTGTTGATTTAGCTAGCATTGACGGATTTGTTTATGATGTTGATTTTTTTCTTTCGGGCAACCCCGGAGAAATGATTGTTACAGAAACCACTGTTCATAAAACAAATGGTCAGCCCCTATATCTGTGGGAGCAGAAAGATGATAATACCTGGCATCGGGTTCCATCCGATAATGCATCTCCAGAATTATTAGGTGTAATTAAAGATGAAGATAATTTTGAATTTTTCTACCGAATAACACTTCCTGAAATTAACGAACCAAGTAGAATGTGGATTCCTTTGCCTGTTTCAGATGAATTTCAATCCATTGAGTTAAAATATTTTACGTCTCCTGTATCACACAAAATACTGGAAGAAAGTGAACATGGGAATAAAGTCTATTTCATGGAATTTACGCCTGAAAATAGTGGTGAAATTATTGAAGTATGTTATAAAGTGAATCGTCAAGAAAAAGGTGTTTACGAAGATAAATATGATGATCCAATGAATTACTTGCGCCCAAATCGAATGGTACCTGATAATGAAGATTTTAGCCAAATTGCAATAGATGTTGTTAACGGGAAATTGGGCAACTTGGCAAAAGCTCGCGCTTTGTATGATCATACAATTGACCGCATGAAATATATCAAGTATGGCGATGGCTGGGGGAAGGGTGATGCCGTATATGCATGTGATATAAAATCTGGAAATTGTACAGATTTTCATTCTTACTTTATTGCTTTGGCTCGGTCTGTCGATATTCCAGCACGTTTTGCAATTGGCGCATCCATTCCATCCATGCGAGACAAAGGTGGAATTGATGGCTATCATTGTTGGGCAGAATTCTATACAGATGGTAAATGGTGGCCAATCGACATTAGTGAAGGGGACAAGTGTTCAGCTTTATCAACTTATTATTTTGGACATAACCCAGCCAACCGTATAGAATTTAGTCAAGGCCGTGATCTTGTCGTTGAACCCGGACCTATTTCGGGCCCTATCAATTTTCTGGCTTATCCTGTGTTTGAAATAGGAAATGAGACCGTTAAGGCTAAAGTAGAGTTTACATTTAATCGGATTCAATCTCCTTCGTCCTAGAAAATGTCCAACAAATTCTAAATAAATATTACCCCCAATTATTGGGGTTTTTTGTTTTAAGTTTCTCCCCTTAATTACGATGAACCAATTCTTATTAAGTTTGAATATTCTAACCAAAATATTTTCAAAAAATCATGATAATTAACAAATTAAACTATTTTCCTGTCTTAATCCTGTTAACCATTTTACGTGGATCAGACTTACAATCTCCCTCCCAATTCCTGGGCTATGATTTAGGTGATAAATTCACTTTTCACCATGATGCTGTGGATTATTTTGAGCATGTTTCAAATGGTACTAATCATGTTGAATTAATTAACTATGGTGAAACTTATGAAGGTCGCCCACTCATTGTTTCAGTTATCACTCATCCAAATAACAAACAATTAGTTAAAACAATTCGAAAAAACCATTTAATCACGTCAGGATTAATTGACGGAGCAAAACGAGAGAATCCCTTATCGATTGTTTGGCTAAGTTATTCTGTCCACGGAAATGAATCCAGTTCCATGGAAGCAGCACTTAAAACACTTTACACTTTTGCTGATACCACAAATGATGAGCAAATGAAATGGTTAGAGAAAGTTGTATTGATCATCGATCCCTGCATCAATCCGGACGGGCGAGACCGTTATGCAAATTTTTATCGCATGACGGGAAACTTAATTCCGGATATTGATCCAAAAACCAGGGAGCATCGGGAGCCCTGGCCCGGCGGGAGGACGAACCATTATTATCATGACCTGAATCGTGACTGGAGTTGGCAAACTCAAAAAGAAACACAATACAGACTAAAACTATATAAAGAGTGGATGCCACATGTGCATGTAGATTATCATGAGCAATCTTACAATGAGCCCTATTATTTTGCGCCAGCCGTTGAGCCGTACCATGAATTGATTACACCATGGCAAAGAGAATTTCAAAATATTATTGGAAATAATAATGCAGATTATTTTGATAAACGGCAACTGCTTTATTTTCGAAATGAAGATTTTGATCTTCTTTACCCAGCCTATGGAGATACGTATCCGATTTATAATGGTGCCATTGGTATGACCTACGAAAAAGCTGGAGGTGGTTCCGGTGGTATAGCAGTAAAAACTTCTGCTA
Organism: Fidelibacterota bacterium; assembly: GCA_029936885.1. Classification (GTDB taxonomy): domain Bacteria; phylum Fidelibacterota; class Marinisomatia; order Marinisomatales; family UBA1611. The sequence continues at coordinate 3,251 of JAPYRR010000023.1, forward strand.
CGGATACCCTTACTTTGAAAGAAAGATTAGAACATCACTATTTAACAGCTTTAGCAACGGTGGAAGCCACTTATAATAATTCCGAAAGAGTGATTCAAGAGTTTCAAACCTATTTTAAAAATGCAAATGCAGGGCCATTTAAAAAGTTTAAAACATATATTATTTCCAAAGACAATAATGACAATAAAATAAAGGATTTCCTGACTCTCCTAGATCTTAACGGAATAAAATATGGACGTCCTGTTAAGCCAACTCAAATGATGAATAAAGTATTTGATTATCAATCAGGGAAAAGGAAAAATATTAAAGTTTTTGATGGAGATATTTTGATCTCGACCCAACAAGACATGTCCGTCCTGACTCAGGTATTATTCGACCCCCAGACCATAATTTCTGATACATTAACTTATGATATTACTGCCTGGTCACTTCCCTATGTTTATGGTCTGAAGGCATTTGCGACTGAAAAAGAGTTAGCTATCCAAGAGTATATTTCCCCAATTGTTCGGTCTCCTTTAGGTTTGTTAAACAGTAGTTATTACGGTGCTCTCGTACATTGGGGCTCGGTAAATGCATTAAAATTTCTTGCTGGGTTATTAAAAAATAAAGTTGTAGTTCGCGTTGCAGAAAAATCATTCACGCACAATGGAATTAATTATGAACCGGGTGCACTTTTTATTTCGCCTAAAGGGAATGAGCACCTCGGAAAAAAATTACCTAAAATCGTTTATAATGCTGCCAATAAATATAATCCACCCATAGTAACGATCAGTACGGGGAAATCATCCAAAGGAATCGATCTTGGGTCTTCCAACTTTCGCGTGATAAAAGCGCCAAGGATAGCGGTTATAGGTGGTGATGGTGTTTCTAGCAGGAATTTTGGTGAAATTTGGCACTATTTCGAACAAGATGTGGTATACCCCATCTCTGTATTTAATTCTTCAAATTTCAAGTCTATACCTTTTAAAAATATTGATGTCTTGATTCTCCCCGATGGCAATTATGGATTCCTGAAAACTGAAACATTGCCCAGTGCTCACATCAAAAAAGAAACTTCAGCATCCCTGCTTATTAAAAAGTCTCCACCTCCGGAACTCTTAAAATGGGTCAAGGAGGGTGGCAGGCTTATCGTGATCGGATCTGCCATGGAAAAATTTGTTGACCAAAAAGGGTATGGCCTGGTGAAATACGAATCAGAAGCAGCAAAAAAAGAAGCAAAGAAAAATGATGAAAAGCAAAAACTGGGTGACCGGGATAAAAAGTATGGTGAAAGAAAGCGATCCAAACTGATTGACAATACATACGGTTCCATTGTAAAAATTGAATTAGATAATACGCACCCATTGGCTTTTGGCTATGATGTGCATTATTTTGCTTTAAAATTGGAGAAAAATCTTTATCCTTTATTACCCAAAGGGTGGAATGTAGGAATATTAAAGAACTCAGACTCTCATATTGCAGGATTCATGGGACATCGAATTAAGAAGAAAATAAATAATAATTTGATATTTGGGGTCTATGAAGCTAAGAAGGGAAGGATTATTTATATGGCTGACGATCCACTCTTCCGATCATTTTGGTATAATTCAAAAGTACTTTTTGGAAATGCAGTGTTTTTTGTAGGCGGTTAAAATCCCTTGAACCAAAAAGCGTAAAATAACCGAATATTTTCATTCCGCCGATTAATAGAGTTGTCCTAATTTCACGGGCTTTTTATGTTTAAAAAATGGAGGAATAATGTCTGAACACGTACTTGAATTTACGGATCAAAATTTTGATAGCGATGCTGTCGATTCAGATATGCCCGTACTTGTAGACTTTTGGGCCACCTGGTGTGGACCCTGTAAAGCAATTGCTCCTGTCATCGAAGAGATTGCAGGTGAATACGATGGAAAAGTCAAAGTAGGTAAAGTTGACGTAGATAAAAATCAAGATACTGCCATGAAATATGGTGTAAGGAGTATTCCCACACTTCTAATCATAAAAGATGGGAAGGTGGTAAATCAAATTGTTGGTGCTGTACCGAAAAGCAACATCACGGATATGTTAGACCAACTTATTTAAAAACAATTATTAACTAAATAGAAAAGGGAAATGAAGCGGAAAATCATTATTATTGGTTCAGGCCCAGCCGGACTAACAGCTGCCATTTATGCAGCACGTGCCAATCTAGAACCATTGGTTTTTGAAGGTGCACAGCCCGGTGGACAACTTACCATCACAACAGATGTAGAAAACTATCCAGGATTCCCCAACGGGATTATGGGTCCGGATATGATGGATGAGTTCAGAAAACAAGCTCAGAGATTTGGAGCTGAGTGTTTGTTCAAGACCGTTGAAAAAGTTGAATTATCTGAACGTCCATATACAGTTTGGGCAGACGGTAATGAATATTCTGCAGAAGCCATTATTATTTCAACCGGTGCAACAGCCAAACTTCTTGGGCTCGAATCAGAGTCAGAATTGATGGGGTATGGTGTCTCTGCATGTGCTACATGCGATGGATTCTTTTTTAGAGACAAAAAAGTGCTGATTGTAGGTGGCGGTGATTCTGCAATGGAAGAAGCAACTTTTTTAACAAAGTTTGCATCGGAAGTCATTATTATTCATCGCAGAGATGAATTTCGTGCTTCAAAGATTATGGTCGATCGTGTCTTAGGGAATCCGAAAATATCAGTTGAATGGAATTCAGCAGTTGATGAGATTATTGGATCAAGAGATACGGGCGTGACAGCCATTCGGTTAACGGATACAGTTACAGGTGAAAAACGCGAAATGCCTTGTGATGGTATTTTTATGGCAATTGGCCACGTGCCAAATACTCAACTCTTTAATGGTACATTAAATTTGGATGGGGCTGGTTATATCAAAACTGAGCCAGATTCTACGTATACCAATATTAAAGGAGTTTTTGCCTGTGGAGATGTGCAGGACCATGTATATCGCCAAGCTGTTACGGCAGCGGGTACTGGGTGTATGGCTGCAATTGATGCGGAGCGTTGGCTCGAAAAACAAAATTCATAATCGCTGAAATTATTTTCCCTTTTCCATATGGGTAAACCCCGAAAGGAAAAGAATATGTCAAAAACAAAAAGATTGATTTTTCAAGTCAATGGACTTGAAAAGACCTACGGCTCTTATTTAGCCTTAAAAATTGGAAAACTAGAGATTCACCCTGGCACCATTTATGGTATTATCGGAACCGTTGGGAGTGGAAAATCGTCCCTTTTAAATATTCTTGCTGGTTTTGAGAAACAATCAGAAGGTACAGTCCTCTTTGATGACGAACCCTATGCAACTAATTGGCGTGGTAAGGTCATTCCACATGATGAAGTATTTTATTCTAATCATCCTGAATTGACTGGATCTACAAAAACTGTATCAAGTTATGTGGCCTCTAAATTTGGGAAAAAAAAGAATGTAATTCAAAATCGCTATTTTAACACAGGTAGTTTTAAAAATCTCTGGGACAGGAATCTCAATCAAATATCCCAAGGAGAACGTCATTGGCTCGGAATGGTTTTAGCTTGTGAAACAGACCCACGGGTACTATTGATTGATGATTATGGTATGTATTTTAATTCAAATACAGAGATGGATTTTCGAAATCAATTAACAAAAATGAATCGTACTCTTGGAACAACACTTGTGTTATCTGCACCAACTGATGCACATTTAAAAAAATTCGCATCTGTGCTTATTTTTATGGATAACGGTCATATTTCAAAAATTCGCCCCGGAATTTCCCGAAAACCCCAAAAAAGAGACCAAAGTGATAATCGGCATCATCAAGGAAAACGCCGGAGAAACAGGTAGAAAATATATATTTTTTAGTTGAATGATTTTACCTAACCTTTCGTAAATGAATATTAATCTCAAAGACCGCCTAAATCAATATTCAGAAAAACACGTTCTCGTTATAGGGGATGTGATGCTGGATAAATATATCTGGGGGAGCGTTGATCGTATTTCACCTGAAGCGCCCGTCCCAGTTGTTCATGTTGACCAAACTAATTATCATTCAGGTGGCGCTGCAAACGTAGCGAGGAATATCCATGGATTGGGAGGGCAAGTAACTCTCATTGGATTGGTGGGTGATGACCAACACGGAGAACTATTAAAATCTATATTGAAAGAAGACGAGGGAATTGAATTCAAATTATTAAATGAAGATTCACGACAAACCACGGTAAAAACTAGAATAATTGCTCAAGGTCAACATGTTGCTCGATTGGATTGGGAATCTCATTCAAATTTGAATAATTCAACATTAAAATTATTGAAAAATAAAATTTCTGAATCTATTGAAGATGTTGATGCAATAATTCTTCAAGATTATGATAAAGGTGTATTAACTCAAGATTTGATTCCTTGGATTATGGAACAATCTCGATCTAAATCAATTCCTGTTTATGTGGATCCGAAAAAGAAAAATTTCTCTTTATTTTCAAGTGCACGATTATTTAAACCAAACCTATCAGAATTTGTTACAAGAAATGGAAATGATCCTGATCTAATTTCTGCTGGAACTTTATTTCGTTCATCGAATAATTTTGAAATATTAATGGTGACTCGTGGTAAAGATGGTATGAGTTTGTTTCTAGATAACAACCATGTACATATTCCCACGAAAGCACGAGCGGTACATGATGTATCAGGTGCAGGTGATACCGTAATTGCTACATTTACTCTAAATGATATTTGCAATGCTGATCCAATAGAGTCAGCTGGGCTTTCTAATTTGGCTGCGGGTCGAGTTTGTGAAGAAGTAGGAGTTGTCCCTATTACAATTGATTCATTAACAGATATAATAAATCATCATTTCGATTGAGATTCAATCGAATGAAAAAACATCTTCTTTATTTTGTAATTATTATAACCTTTTCTTTTTCTCTTTTTGCTCAGCCTGATTCCCGTTTCCGTGCTTTTGATTGGACACTCTACAGAGGGGCAGGCGCCATAAATTCAATTTCGGAAGGGTATACTTACGCTTACATTGGAACCGAATCAGGTGGTTTAAAACGATTTAATGTGTTTGGCCAAGTATTTGACGACCCCATTACAACTGCTCAAGGTCTTAAAGAAAATAATGTCACTGCTGTACATTTCGATAGGCAGACTGGAAATATTTGGGTGGCTACACCAAATCATATTCAATATTCCTTTTCAAGAGAAGGAGATTGGTATCCTATAGAATTAATATTTCTGGGATTGTCAAAATATGATCGAATAAGCCAAATTGGGTCTTCAGCGAACTATATCTGGTTAAAAGCAAGATCGTCGTTTATAAAAATAGAACATACGTCTGGAATTTTGGTTGGGATATTCCCAATGCCTGATGAACTCAACATTATTTGGAGTAGTGAACCTTACCGAGGACAAACTGAATTAAAAGAAATATTTATGAATTATTCTGTAATGGACGGATGGCTCTTGAATGGTGACCAATTTATAGATGATCTTGGAAGAAATGTAGAAATAAAGACAGGTCTGGTTGGGAGACATGGGAATGTATGGGTTGGTGCGGAAGATGGGACTTTTTTTCACGCAACAACTACCATGGAAGCCTTTTATCCGTTGGAAACTGGTGTGGCAAATACGGATGTTTCAGCCCTTCATTCTGATGGAGAGTATTTATGGCTAGGGAGTCATGATTATGTTTCATCCAAGGGAATAACTCGATTAAATCCACGCACCAATGAATCTTATCTTTATGAGTTTGATGGCATAATAAATATGATGCCATCACCCATTTTCTCAATCAATGTTTCCGAAGGAGAATTATGGGCAGGTGGAGATGGGGTAATACTTTATCATGATTTTAAGGAAAATTATTGGAGAACTCTTGATCAAACCAGAGGTGTCCCAAATGGGAAACTTTGGGATATTTACAGTGATTCTACTTATATCTGGCTTTCTTCCTCTTCCGGAATTCGAAGAATTGAAAGAGTGACGCAAAGAGAGTCTCCTATTGGTATAGAACATTTATTTGATCGAATACCTGTTTATGATTTAGAATCTGCTAGAAATGAAATATGGATTGGAAGTAGATCGGGGGTTTTTGTTTTTGATATAGAAAATCCACAAATCCGCCAAGCAATTGATCTTGGTAGAAAGGATTTTCCTGAATTAATTACCCGTGTCACTGCATTAGATGAATTTGATCATGTAATCTATGTGGTTGGGGAGATGGGAATTGCTAAATTCGACTTCGATATTCGATCTTGGGAACTTATTTTCCCATCAACAGTCTATCATGCAAAAACTATTTACTCAATGGTCGTAGAGAAAAATCATTTATTTTTGGGGTCGAGTGAGGGATTAATTCGCATTAATCTAAATACGGGTTTTATGCGGGAATATTTATTCGGGTTTATTGGCCAAGTTAATGACATTGTAGTTGATGGAAAATTAGTATGGCTTGGAACGTCAAATGGTCTGGTTAAATTCAAATGGAAAAGGGATCTATAATTAAAATTAAATCATTGATATTGGCTCTAATTATTGGGAACGCTTTAATTTTTAGCCAGAGTAGACATCGGTCTAAAAAAAATAGAACAAATGTAGAAAAATTTGTTCTTGTTTCTTTTGCCCAAGCTGCAAGCCCAGATTCTGTGAAGGTCGTTTCCTTTATTGAAATACCTTATTTCGCATTACAATTTGTGAAAGAAAATGGTCAGTTTATTGCAGGGTATCAGGCTTCAATTTCACTCAAAAGAAAAAAAGGACGAGAACTGGGGCATAAGGTCTGGTCTGATACAATTAGAGTAGATTCATATGGTGATACACAATCCAGAATAAAAAATAGAAAACATTTCTATACCTTTACTGTTCCGGTTGGGGAAATCGTTGACGTATTAGGTGAATTGCAGGATGCTGATACTCGTAAAAAAGGAATTCAAAAGAAGAAATTGAATCTAAAACATTATACAAAAATACCCTCGCTTATGCCCCCAACTATTTTGCTGAATTTCCCTGGAGATTGGGGGTTTGGAGTTGGGAAAATCCCATCAAGAGGGATTCGCGTGAGAGAATTAGGTGATGGTATATTCTTGGATATATCTGGTTTTGTTCATAACGGAGATTACCAGTTATCAATTCATTTATCGAACTCAAATACCACAGATTCTTTGATACAGATTATGAACGGAAATGGGTCTGAAGGCTTTTTTAATCAGCGAATTTCAATTCCATCTAGCCAATTAAAATCTCTTAAAAATGACTTTACCATTGAATTAAATCAAGGTGGTTCATCAGACGTCGAGCGCGTTACTTTTTCTACCTATAAAGCTGGTCTCTCTAGTTTTGTATATAATATTGATCTCGCTATGAGGCAGATGAAATATATTCTTACCAATGAAGAAAGATTGCAATTAAAAGGGAAGTCTAAAAAAGAAAAAGAAGCTTTATTTTATTCGGTATGGAAAAAACGAGATCAAACTCCAGAAACAGAATACAATGAATTAATGGAAGAATATTATGGTAGGATTTGGTATGCCAATGAACATTTTGATTCTTGGCAACCAGGATGGGAAACTGATCTTGGTATGATATATATTTTATTCGGACCGCCCGATGAAATTCAAAGGACAAACCCATCAACGTCTACATCTTCATTATTTCAATTATGGAGTTATTATCAGATTAATAAACAATTCGTGTTCAAAGATCAAAATGGGTTTGGTGATTATAGGTTAGAAACTCCATTTTTGGGAGCAGGGCTATGATCTTGGAACGATTTTCTCATAGTGGAATTCAATCTTATAAAAAATGTCCGGCCCAATTCAAATATAGATATTTAGATAAGATTTATAAGAAGGATGAAGGGATTGAAGCATTCCTAGGAAAACGAGTTCATGAATCAATTGAGTATTTATATAATCAGGTTAAATCAGGCGTCATTCCTTTAGCGGATGAGATATTAAAGGTTCATAGATCTCTTTGGAAAGAAAAATGGCATAATCGAGTTGCAATCGTTTATCAAAATAAAACTGCAAGAGATTATTTTTATTTGGGAGAGGAGTGCATTGCCCGTTTTTATAGGTTAAATCATCCATTTCCCGAAAAAGTAGTTGCAAATGAGCATGTTATGGTATTTTTACTCGATAACGATGAGAAATATAAAATAAAAGGGATTGTTGACAGAATAGATCATGATGGTAATGGGAATTGGGAAATCCATGATTATAAAACGGGTAAAAGAGCACTGACTCAAAACGCTGCGGACAAGGATCATCAATTAGCATTATACCAAATAGGACTCATGTCCGAAAATTCAAAAATAAAATCTGTTAAATTAGTTTGGCATTTCATTCAACATGGAATAAAAATTGAGTCAAAAAGAAATGCAGACGAAATAAAAAAGGTAATTCAAGAAACAAAAAAATCCATAGATGCCATTAGAAGTAAGGTGGAAAATGGTGGTGAATTTTCTCCAAAAACATCTATATTGTGTAATTGGTGTTATTATTGGGAAGAATGTCCATCCCAATCTGGTACAAATCCATATATAATGTCGTCTTAAAAAATGAATAAGCTATCCCAAAAAGAAAAAGATGCTATTAGAGAGGCAATTGCTTTAAATGAGCTAAGTAGTGAACATAGAGTTATATTATCTCAAATGTTAGGTACGGATGATGATGTTATTAAAGATGTAGAATTATTCGTTGATGGTGCAGCAGACCTTCATTCAAAAACTGCTGGAATTGGTGGTGTGATTTATTCGGAAGGGTCAGAGATTTTCTCATTTGCACACCCACTACTAGACAAAACAAATAATGAAGCTGAATATTTATCAATGATTCAGGGTATTAAAGCTTCACTTGATCTAAATATAAGAAAGCTAAATATATTTTCTGATAGCGAGTTAATAGTTAAACAAATAAACGGTGAGTACAAATTGAAAAACCCCAGAATGTTCGCATTAAACCAAACGGTTTTTATTTATTTAAACCAGTTGGAATTATGGTCAGTTTCTCATGTTAGGCGTGAATTAAATGTCCGTGCAGATGAATTAAGTAAAATAGGGATGCAAGAAGCAAAAAATTCTAAAAAGTAAGTTTGTTCATCCTTTAACTAAATCGGATTTTCACCGTAGATTCCTGTCCTAAATTTTCCACTATTCTTAACAAAAGTAATAAATGACCCCAGCTAATATCCCAAGCTATATAAATTGGATTTCAGGCGATGTTGCTATCGACTTAGGCACAGCCAATACTTTAATCTGGTTAAAAGGTAAAGGTATCGTTGTTAATGAACCATCGATCGTAACGAGGAATGTGCATACAGACACTATTGTAGCCGTAGGCAATGAAGCAAAAGCGATGCTTGGGCGAACACATAGGGAATTGGAAACAATTCGTCCTTTACAAGATGGGGTAATCGCTGATTTCAAAATGACAGATGGAATGCTTCAGGGATTCATCCGAAAAATCAATCTTAATAGACTCGCCCGGCCGAGGATGGTTATTTGTGTTCCATCTGGAGTTACGGAAGTTGAAAGAAGGGCGGTGAAGGAATCGGGAGAGCGTGCAAATGCTCGAGAAGTATACCTAATTGAAGAGCCTGTTGCAGCTGCAATTGGAATTGGATTAGATATAAGTCAACCTGTTGGGAACATTATTGTAGATATTGGAGGTGGCACAACAGAAATAGCGGTTATTTCTTTGAATGGAGTTGTAACCAAAGAAACCATAAGAATTGCTGGTGACGAAATGGATGAAGCGGTCCTCCAATGGTTTCGGAATGAACATAAATTAGAAATTGGCTTAGGGATGAGTGAAAATATTAAAAAATCAGTGGGTTCAGCCATGAAAATGCAATCAACAGATATTGCTGTAAAAGGAAGAGATCTTGTGTCTGGAATCCCAAAAATAATTGAAGTCTCATCAGACGAAATACGACAAGCATTAAAAGATCCTGTTAATCAAATTGTAGAAGCTGTAAAACGGTGCTTAGAGCGAACGCCTCCTGAGCTTGCTGCTGATATCCTAGAACGAGGTATTATTCTTGCAGGGGGTGGTAGTTTACTTAAAGGCATTGATCAAATTATTCGGGAAAGAACGAATGTCCCTGTTAATGTATCGGAAGAGCCTTTATTGTCGGTGGTGAAGGGGACTGGAATGGTATTAGAGAATTTAAAAAAATATGAGGCGGTTTTACTGTAAGGTTGAATGCGCAACCTATATCTTGCTATTGTTAAAAATAGAGATCATGTAATTTTTATTTTTGCTCTTTTATTTTCAAGCTATATACTTTTAAATAATGATAATCCTCGAATGGGTGTTATTCGAGGAAAATCGGCCGAAATTGTTGCTTTTATTTCTTCTCCAATGACTTGGGTCAAATCTCTTTTATTCCTTGAGGAAGAGAACCATCTTTTAAGAGAAAAAAACGTTGTATTATCTCTTCAAGTTGAATCTATGCTCAACCTTCAAAAGGAGAATGATCAACTCCAGACGATGTTGGACTTCAAACACCAAACAACACTACTATTACAGCCTGCTCATGTTGTAAATAAAGGAATTCAGCCAAACCTTCTTTCAATCATTATAGATGTTGGGACTGACGATAATGTTCACCCAAATCAACCCGTACTTACATCTAAAGGCATCATCGGGAAAACGATAGAAACAGGTAAAAATGCTTCAATCGTTCAATTGATTTCAGATGTTAATTATAGGCTAAGCGTACGAATTTTACCCAGTGGTGCAACGGGTATATTAAGATGGCTTGGAGATAATCAAGCTCAAATCAGGGAAGTTCAAAAAAATGTAGATATCAGTATTGGAGATAAAATTATTACGTCAGGATTTAGTGACATTTATCCCGCTGGACTACCTGTAGGACAAGTTGCCGGTGTATATGATGAAAGAGGAAGTTTTCAAAAAATTCTTCATGCAACCTTACCAAATGATATGAGCGCGTTTCAATATGTTTTTGTTGTTATTGAGAACTCAAATGAAATCGAATAGATACATTATCTCAGGTGTCGCCGTTTGGTTAATTCAACTTCTCCTAGCTGATTTGTTGGCGATTAAAACGGTAAGACCTGATTTCTTGGCAATTTTAATCCTTTACTGGGCAATAAAATATGGAAGACTACATGGGACTGTTTCAGGCTTTTTAATCGGAATTCTGATTGACCTATCAGGGACAGCTTCTTTTTTTGGATTATCACCTTTACTTTATTCCATAACTGGATATTTAAGTGGAAATTTAAAAGGAGCCTATTCAAAATTAAGTCCATTCTACTTCTCATTGGCATGGGTAGGTATTCTTGGACTTCAATTTTTTATTTTTTGCATTGTTCAATATCAAGATATTTTGTACATAGACCCTCGATTATTTTGGATGAAATGGCTTGGAACAACCCTTTATACTTTTTGTTTTGCTGGCATTTTACAAGTTATTTATCCCTTCCATAGATTAGAGCCATGTTAAAAGCAGAAAATATCGTTTCATATAAACAATACATTGTCTCCATTTCAATAATATGGATTCTTGTTATAATACTTTTGGGACGATTTTTTCAAATTCAAATTTTAAGCTATGATCGGTATAGCAAAAAGGCAAATACAAACCGGATCCGAAAGATTACGTCCACTGCACCTAGAGGATTGATATTAGATCGAAATGGTCAAATTTTAGTTGATAATTCACCATCATATGTTTTAACTGCAATCCCGGGTGAACTTAAGAATAAAGGGCAAAAATTTGATATAATTTCATCAATTATTGGGTTGGATTCATTGGAAGTTTCTAAAAATTATAAAAAGTATTATCGTGGAAAATTTTTACCTACCCGTTTAGCAAAAGATTTAACGTTTAGTCAAGTATCCAAGTTGGAAGAAAATAAAATCAATTTAGGTGGAGTTTATTATGAACAAATTCCAGATCGATATTTTCCATCAAAAGTAAAAGCATCGCACATTTTAGGATATGTAAAAGAAGTTGATAGACCAATTCGAAAAAATTTAGGTAATAAACAACGCTATGAATTAGGCGATATGATTGGATGGATTGGTCTCGAAAAACAGTATGAGTATTATTTAAAAGGCATCCGTGGTACATCATTTTACGAAGTAGATGCATTCGGACGTGAGGTAGGTCTAGCTAAGGGGTTAGATTCACAAAACCCTGAACCTGGTAATAATATTGTTACAACGATAGATATCGATATTCAATATATACTCGAAGAAATAATGATGGGTAAAAAGGGTGTAATTATTGTAGGAAATCCATCAACGGGTGAAATTATTGGCGCTGTGAGTGCGCCGGATTTTGAGCCTGACCTTTTCACGGGATTAATGTTGGAAAAAGATTGGGAAAAGGTATTACGTGACCCTGATAAACCATTGATTAATAGGATGATACAAGGTTTATATCCACCTGGCTCCATTGTAAAAATGGTTACGGCAACTAACCTGCTCCTTAATCCAGAATTTGATCCAAATAAATATCAACGGTGTGATGGACATTACCAATTTGGTGATAGATTATTTGGATGTTGGCAAAGCCAAGGTCATGGTGATATGACCTTAAATACTGCAATCTTAAATTCTTGTGATGTATATTTTTATAAAAATGTCCATTTGATTAATTTAAATGAATTGTCTTCAACTTTTAGATCATATGGATTTGGCCAAGCCACTTTATTAGACATCCCCGGTGAATCGGTTGGAATTGTTCCGACAAGTGAATACATGACGAAACGATATGGGCGCTATGGCTGGAGCAAAGGAGCTATTCTGAATATATGCATTGGACAAGGTGAACTGCTCGTGACACCAATTCAGGTTTTTAATTATATTAATTTATTAGCTACCAATGGAAATGCAGGTACACCTCATTTTGTGATGGTTGATAAAATTCCAAAAAATATAGCACCAAAATTAGATTCAAAATTTTGGAATAGAATAAAGACTGATATGAAGGATGTAATAAATCATGAAAATGGGACAGGGAGAAGTGCAAACCCGAATGTAGATGGAATGATTGTATTTGGGAAAACAGGTACGGCAGAAAATCCTCATGGCGAAAATCATGCCTGGTTTATCGGATGGGCAGAATTGGATGACTCTAAATATTCCATTGTTGTTCTATTAGAAAATTCCGGTTCGGGAGGTGCAGTTGCGGCCCCTGTTGCTCGAAAAGTATTTGCCCAAATTTCTAAAAACACCCAATTATCATTTTATGAATAACATTCATTTGTCAGAATTAAAAGATGTTCCGGTTAAAATAATATGGGCAGTCGCTTTTTTAACTATTATGGGATTGGTCGTATTAAAGAGTATTTCTCAGCATCATGTGGGCGGTGTGTTTCAAAATCCTTTCACCAAACAATTATTTTTTTTAATTCCTGCGGTATTACTCTCTATTTTAATTTTAATTACACCACGGTATACAATTCATAAATACGCATATGCACTTTATGCGATCGGTGTTTTAATAGTTTTAATGCCATTCTTTGGAAATCCACACGCCGGTACTTATCGATGGCTGAATATTGGTTTGCCATTCGCAATTCAGCCGAGTGAGTTTGCAAAAGTATTCACCTTAATTGCTCTTGCCAGATATCTATCGGATTATAACCTACAGATGAAAAAATTCTCTACAATTATTTTACCTATTTTGCTAGTGATGCTCCCAACTATTATTGTTTTAAAACAACCGGACCTTGGTACTGCTATAATAATGATGGCACCCGTTTTGCCAATGTTATATTGGGCGGGCGCGAGACCATTTTATCTTTTTTTAATTTTAACCCCATTATTTAGTATGCTTACTGCATTTCATAGTTTAGCATTTACAGTATGGGCTATAGTATTGGGTATATCAATATTTGTTGCAAGACCCAAACGTTTGATGGCAATAGCGCTATTTTTTGGAAATATTTTTATTGGGTTACTTTCCCCGATTCTTTGGAATTCTTTATCAAAATACCAGCAAAGTAGGGTGCTCACTTTTATCAATCCAGAAAAAGATCCATTAGGGGCAGCCTATCAAATTATTCAAAGTAAAACTGCTATTGGTTCTGGAGGATTATTTGGTAAAGGGTGGGGTGAAGGTACACAAACGCACCTAAAATTCTTACCGGTTCAAGAATCTGATTTTATATTATCAGTAATGGGGGAGGAATTCGGATTTATTTCAATTTTGATTGTTCTTCTTGTATTTGGATTATTTATCATACAAATATTAAAACGATCTTTTTTATCTAAGGATCGTTTTTCAAGCATTGCCCTTATGGGTTTTGCTTCAGTATTTATGGCACATGTTTTTGTAAACACAGCCATGACTGTAGGTTTAATTCCAGTTAAAGGATTACCATTCCCATTTATTTCTGCAGGCGGTTCTTTTCTATTAACTTGCTTTATTATGATTGGGCTTATTTTAAAACTTAGCGTCAACTATTCTGAGTGATAAACTTATTTGATGCAGGTTTTACAAAAGTTAAATTTGGGGCCGATTTGCCTAACAAAATGGAACCAATAATGACAAATCATTCTACGCGTTGCTTGGCTTTTTTATTTTCTTGCATCATATTATCTTCATTTCTTTTTGGAGAGAAAGATTCTGACAGAGAATTACGGAGATTAAATGCAAAAATTGACCGAATTCGTGTTCAGGTTGACTCCCTTGAACTGGATAATCAAATTTTATTGCCCGAACTGATGTCAGCATTTAAACAGGCGGTAAAAAGTAAAACTCAACAAGATTCAATCACGCTCGTGATTTTAAAGAGAATCAATACTTTGAGTAATAAAATTTCTGTTCTGGAAAATCAATCTAACTATATGGATAGTACGGCACTAGAAATTTTTAATAAATTACTACTTGTTGAAAATAAGATCGTAACCTTAACGAATAGTTACAATGAAATGGCCATGCTTAAATCAGGTGAGCCAATCTCAGATGAACCCAAATTTAACTCAGCTCAATACAAACAAACTTACATGAAAAGTTTGGGGCATTTTCAAAATCAAGAGTTCGATGAGGCAATAATTGGTTTTGATGAATTGGTTTCAGCTGATGCGACGAATAGCCTTGCAGATAACAGTCAATATTGGCTGGCAGAATGCTTTTATTCTCAAAAAAAGTTTAAACGTGCCATTGCTGAATTTGAAAAGGTATTTACCTATGCTGGTACCGATAAAGATGATGATGCTCAATTAAAAATTGGATTATCATTTCAAAGTATGGGCAATATAGCAAAAGCCCGTGCAGAGTTTCAACGTATGATAGATTATTTTCCTGGAAGTGAATACTATCCAAAAGCAAAAGAATCGTTGAAACAATTATCTATTAATTAACATTCCACTTATTAAAATATGTCAAAAAAACTTTATTATTTGACAACGGAAATAATTCCGTTCGCAAATGTTACTCCTTTAGCAGAATTCTCAACAAAAGTCCCTTTAGCTCTCCAAGAAAAAGGACATGATATTCGAACAATTATACCCAAATATGGATATGTAAGTGAGCGAAAATATATTTTGAGAGAAGTGATTCGATTAAGAGAAATTCCTTTTGAATTTGATGGAGAAGAAAAAGTAGCTAGTGCAAAAAGTGCATTTATTCCAAAAACGCGAGTACAAGTTTATTTTCTTGAGGATGAATATTGGTTTAAACCTTTAACAAACCTGGTTTATAAATCAAAAAATGGCCGTATTCTATCCGATAATGGCGAAAGGTATGGCTATTTCGCTAAAGCTGTTTTAAGTACGCTCCCTCATCTTTTTTGGGCACCTGATATATTCATTTGTAATGGGTGGCAATGTGCGATGGTGCCAGGAATGTATAAGAAACATTTTGAGGGAATAAACGAATTTTATCAAGATATTAAAACAGTTATGGTCATTCATGATCAAAATGAATATGCAGCTATATCACGGGATGATTTACAAAAAGCAGATGTTCCAATTCATGAATCGTTGAAAGGTAAAATGTTAAATGTATATGAAGTCGCTGCATATGAAGCTAGTGCAATTATCATTTTTGATAAACCATCTAATCAGATTTCTAAAGAATTACTTAGTATGCCTGGGATTAAGGCAAACAAGAAAAAAGTTTCTGTGATAAAATGGTCAGATGATGAATCTCCCGATTACAATATTATCGCCGATAAAATGGATAAAGTTTTAGAGAAACTTTCCGACTGATTTTTCATATAAATCTCCTTAGATGAAAAAATATTATTTTACTTTAAATGTCCTTGGGGTTATTGCATTTACTTTAACATCATGGAATTGTGCGGAAGATCCCATAGAAACTAATCTGTCGCATTATTCTCTCTCCATTGATACCATAACAATTGGTGATTTGTCAGGAACTCCTTATTGGATTGCTCCAAATCTTGGAAAAACAAAGAACTTATATTTTGGGAAAAAGAATGGGCTAGATGCCTTTATCTCATTTATTGGGTTTCCAAGTTATTATAATTGGGAGGGGTTTTTAGATTCTACAAATGAATTTGATAGTCTTCATTTTGTTGTGTACTCCAATGATAGTTTGCTAATGTCTGAATCCATGCCAACATTATATTTTAGTCCAGATTCACAGTTTTCAGAAGTTAAAAGTTCATATCTAGATTATTCTGATTTTAGCACTTCAGAATGGATTAGTTTTGGTCTTCCAGACATAAAAATTGAAGAAGATACATCAGGTAATTTCGTGCACGCTGAATTGATTTGGGATATAATCAGTTTATTTGAAACATTAACTGATACATCTGACTCTAATTTAGTAAGGACATTTGCTTTGAAACCTATAAATGATGATTCAACATTTTTTGAAATATATAGTAGGGAAGGTCATCAAACGAAAAATCCAAGAATAATGACTTATTTCAGAAGAACAACTCAATTGGAAGCTGATTCAACCGTGACAGACACTATAACTTCACCCTTGGGTGCTTCTGCGGATGTTTCAATCATTAATCCTGGAGATTCATATCAAGATTCGCTTACACTTGGTGTAAGTAGTGGATTTGGATTAAGGTCATTATTATCAATTTCATTTGATTCCTTATCTCTTCCAAGTGGTGCATTAATTAGGTCGGCACATTTATCAATCCCATTAGATTCAGCGACGATAATAAATGATTATTTAATTATCATAGATCCTTTAGAATCGCAAATAGATACCTTGGCAACTTATTTTGAAACAGATCCATATATATCGATTGGATATCCTTATCGTATCACCAAGGACACAGAAAATGGATTATTTGAACTATCCCTTAAATCATATTTACAAAATATAATAATTGGTAATGTTTCGAATATTGGATTTAAAATAATGCCAAGTGATCAAAACGACCCATTCGAAAAAGTTCATTTTAATATGTCTGACACGGAAAACCCACCTGTTATTGAGATTATTTATGTTTCGAATTAAAATTATCATTATTGCATTCTTTGCAATTAGTTTTTCTTTTGGACAAGGATATCTAAATGGTTTTGGATTTGGTCATTATTATCATAATCAAGGTATATCGATGGCAGGGAATGGCATTAACCAATTGACACCATCATTTCAAGAAAATGTATCTTTATTAAATCCTGCGACTTGGCATAATTTAAAATTCACTCATTTGTCTGTCTCGTACAGTGGAGATGAAAATTCAATCAACGATTCTAAATTAAAAAACGGGTATTCAGGTATCTCTGCTGCAACCTGGATTGTACCTGTCAAGTCTAAAGGCTCATTTGGATTATCTCTTGTCCCATATTCTGATCAAAGGATTACACTAAGCGATCCTGATACAACGACCTATTATGCATTTGATGATACATTAAGTATTTCAAGGTTTATAGAGCAGAGTGGCGGTATTATGGCTTTAAAGGTTGGATCATCGTTTGCAGTAAATGATCAACTAAATATTGGTGTTTCTTTTGACATGTTGTTTGGGTCATCCAGAACAAACGAGGGAATATTTTTTGGTGGGAGTTCCATAATACAATCATCAAGAAACAGATATTCTGGCTTAATTGGAAATTTGTTTTTGAGCTATAAAGTTCGTGAAAATATTAATATTTATGGTAGCCTAAAATATTCAATTAAACCCATGGATGTAATGGTTACGAATAAATATTTATTTGATGATGCAAATGGTAATGGAAATCATGATTATTCATTCCCTTATGATTTCCCTATTCCTGACAGCGTTTCGGCACATGATGAAAATCGATCGAAGCAAGTGCATAAACCAAATGGGTTCTCTATTGGTTTGCAATCAAAAATTAATAAAAATGGATCTATTTCTTTTGAGTATAAAACAAGTAAAGATGAAGGTAAAATTCCTTCACAAATTTTATCAGGATTTAATGATAAAATCTATACGTCTAATCACACTAGTTTATCCTATACGAAATTCCCAAATGATCTGTCAGTAAATTGGATTGATCATTTCGTTTTTAGAACTGGAATTGGTTTTAAATCACATAAATTTGATAAGTCTGGGATTGAAATAAGAGAGTTTGGTAGTACAATTGGGTTCGGATTTAAGTTTAAGACTGTGGGCAATCAATTAGATTTTAATTATTATTTTGGGAAAAGAAATTATTCTAAAACATTTCAATCAGAATTAGTACAACAAATACAAGTTGGCATAAGTTTAGCT
>JAPYRR010000108.1 GCA_029936885.1 Fidelibacterota bacterium
GGTATGGAGAACAATTATCTCTTTTAACAGATGAAATAGAATTTAATTGGTTAAAGAAAAATTTTGATTATAATGATGAAGATGTGATAATAGATATCGGATGTGGTACTGGGCGCCATGTTCAAATGATGGCTCAAGAATTTAAAGCAAAAAAAATAATTGGCTGCGACTTTATTCAGAAAAATATTGATTTCCTGCGCTTGATGATCGAAGAAAATGAATTAGAAAATGTAGAGGGAGTTGTTTGCTCAGGTGTGGATTTTTCAGAGCATGTTGGAGTTGAAAGATGTAATTATATCATTGCTATCGGGTTAGTCCAATATTTGGTTACAGATGGTGAATTGCAACAGTTCGTAGATTGTTGTGAAAAATTATTACAAAAGGGTGGTTCTGTTATTTTGAAACACCCCCTTTCTAGTGTTCCATCATACATTAAAGATTATGTTAGAGAAGAAATGGATACAAGATATATAGCAAAATATCATGATTTGAATGATTTAATGAAACCATTTTTAAGTAAGTTTGAATTGATGAAAATTGAACGGACATTTACAATTCAAAATTCTGGCGTATATCTCGAAAAAATTGAATCCGATGAGCGCGCCCGACAGATGTGGATACATCTAGTGAAAAAATGAATTAAATTCAGTGGTGAGGTGTAGACATGGATAAAGAAAAACTTCTTCCTGTAATGAATGAACCTAATCCGTTCTTCAAAGGACCTTCTGAAATAATAAGAAATTCATTCCAAAATAAAAAAATGATTAAACAGTTTATCAAAAGGGATTTTAAAAATAAGTATCGGGGTTCTCTTCTAGGATATTTTTGGTCACTTCTTGCCCCATTTATGCAGTGTATGGTATATTATCTGCTGATTGTATTCTGGAGAGGAGGATATGAACGGAAACCGCTTTGGTTATTTGGAGGAATACTAGCATTTGGATTATTCATTAATTTAACAAAAATAACGATGGATGGATTAACAAAAAATATTGGCTTAATCAAAAAGATGTATTTTCCGCGAGAGTTATTTGCCGTATCTACGATGTTTTCGCAGTTGATTATTTTATCATTAAGTATGATTATATTAATTCCTTTATTGCTAAAATATGGATTTACCATTAGTTTCTACACTCTTCTTGTCCCTTTGGGACTTCTAGGAATTACCATGATTGCACTGGGAATTGGCTGGATGTTTTGCTGTGCAAATGCCGTTTACAATGACATTGGTATGACCTTAAAATATATTTTTACAGGTTTATTCTTCGGCAGCCCAATCCTTTGGCGTATTGAAGATTTTTTCAGCCCATCAAGGATTCCTCCTGAATATTTGACTACTTACTTTTATTGTAATCCATTAGCAGTATTTCTTACAATGTTTAGGTACGGTTTAGATGGAGTTGCACCACCACTTCCATTGATGAATGCTGTTGTTGCATTCATTACAGCTTTTGTTTTATTATTGACAGGGATGTGTATTTTCAAGCGATATGAAGCAGGGGTGATACAATCAATCTGAAAAAACCTGTTATTATTGCTGAGAATATCTATTTGACTTACATAATGCCAGATGGTTTCAAAACAGCGGTGCGAAGTATTGGTGGGTTTATTGGCAAAAAAATATTCGGACCACATAGAACTTATTCTGCTCTAAAAGACATAAGTTTTACATTGCGAGAAGGAGAAATGTTGGGGGTTATCGGGAAAAATGGTTCTGGAAAGTCAACTCTCATGCAATGTATGGCTGGAATTTTTCGCCCAACATCAGGAGTCGTTAGGTCCGAAATTAATCCCTTTTTACTAGCTGGAGTAGGTACTGGATATTCTGCATCATTGACAGGAAAAGAGAATTTGATGCTGTATGGGAGCATGCTTGGACTAACTGAAGAAGAGATTAACGAATTAATGCCGGCGATGGTTGAATTCTCAGAGTTAGAAGATTTTATTGATGAGCCAATGAAAACATATTCTTCTGGAATGAAAGCGAGATTGGGAATTACAGGCTTGGCTTCTTTCAAACCTGATGTTCTTTTAATCGATGAAGTTCTTGGGGTAGGGGATCCTACATTCAAAGAAAAATCTCAGAAATTGATTATGGATATGATTGATAATGCCTCTACTGTTATGATGGCTTCCCAGAGTTTTAATTTGTTGAAAAATATGTGTGATAGGATTATTATGCTAGAAAAGGGGGAAATTATAGCATTAGGTGACCCTTCAGATGTAATAGACGTTTTTCATGGACGGAAAGACCCTTCCGAAGTCTCTCCTGAGAAAAGAGATGAATGTGAGTGAATGGAGGAATTGTTCATCAAAGAAATTTTACTTTTCATACTCTATTTAGTCGCAATTTCATATTCAATTGGATTGACTATGATTTGGCTCATAGTAATAATGGATAAAGAACGCAAATCAATTCACCATAAACCTAAGCGTATTAATGGGAGAGTTAAGCCTTCTATTGATGATATAAATAAAGGGGTTGATGGTTCCACCTTTATTAATTTACAAGGGCAAGATGTTGATGAGGTTGATGAAGTATTTTCAATTTCTAAACCAAAAGTAAAAAGAAAAGTGTCGATTTCTAAAAATCAAGAAAATGTCTCAAATATGAGTGCCTACGAAATCAATCAATATTTGAAAAATTTTGGAATTATATCTGAGTTAACAGATGAGCAGAAGGGAACATTACTAGTCGAATACTTAGATGGTACTGAAATTGGAAACCTGAGAAAGTTATACTCTGACGGAGAATTTGAACTACTGAGAAAATATGGAAAGGCTAGAATTAACATTCATCCAAATGAAATTGTTCCCCATATTATTCTTGTTCGTTCATATTTTAAAATGAAGAAATATGAGGATTGCATTAACCAGTGCGATTTAATTTTATCCTTCGAACCAAATTATTTAGATGCTTTTAGATTTATTGCGCGCTCTCATCGGGCAATGGGGATGGATGAGAAGGCTGCTATGGTTTTTAAGAAACTAGCAGAACTAGCCTGGGATGATATTGACTCAAGATTTTCACTGATGAGGCATTATTGGAATAAAAGAGAATATATTATTGCTCAAAGTTACATAGAGGAATTGTTACAATTAGCACCAGATGATATCAGATATCATGTTTATTCAGGAAGAATCCTTCAACGATTGCAGCAATTTGAAAAAGCAATTGATAGATGGAATAGTTTGCTAGCACTAGATCCAGATAATATTGATGCTCTGCTTGGGCTAGGTCAATCTTATTATGCCTTTGAAAATCCTAATCGTGGATTGAAATTTTTATTAATAGCGAATGAAATTGATAGAGGTGATTCAAGAATTGTGAAAGCAATGACCCAAATATACATTTCATTGGGTTTAATGGATAAAGCCTTGAATTGTTTAGAGGAGCAATGTATTAATTACCCCTTGGATATAGGTTATTGGACAAAAAGAATTTCACTAGTTTTAAGGACTTATGGGGATTCATTAGGAAATTCACTGCTTGACGAAGTAATTCAAACGAACTCAGATTCACTTGAAGGATATTATTTAGCGATAATTCTAGCAAATGATTTCTCTTTGAATGAAAAGGGGGAGGAATTTCTATCTATTACCTTATCTAAATTTCAAAACCATTTCGATATTCATTTAGAATTATCAAAAAGATTTATCAAAAGTGATTTCATTGGAAAAGCATTTCTTCATCTTAAAGAAGCACAAAAAAAATCAAGCCAAGACA
>JAPYRR010000024.1:0-13547 GCA_029936885.1 Fidelibacterota bacterium
GGTGTAGTCTTTTCAACTGAGGGTTAGGGGTATTAACAATCTTATAAACTCAATTAATCAAAGGAAAAAAAAATGAGTGATGTAAAAACAGGAACCGTTAAATGGTTTAACAATGCAAAAGGGTTTGGATTTATTTCACCAGAAGATGGTGAAAAAGATCTTTTCGTACACATGAGCAATATTGTCATGGAAGGATTCAAAACCTTGAAAGATGGACAAACCGTTGAATACGAAGCAGGGACTGGTGATAAAGGTCCGATTGCTATTAACGTAGTTCCAAAGTAGTCAATCTGACTATTCGGAGAAATTTATTTCTCCTTGATATTATAATAATATCTAAAAAAGCCTCCTGATTTCAGGGGGCTTTTTTTATAAATCTAATTTTTCGATAATTAATAAATTATAATGAAAACTTTAGAATAAATAGAAAGAATCTAATAATCAAGTTTATCAATACGCTGTTGATGTCGCCCACCTTCAAATGCTTCGGCTAACCACATTTCAATTACATCGTATATCTCATTTTTCGACATAAAACGAGCACCCAAGGACAGAATATTGGCATTGTTGTGTTCTCTAGATAATTTTACTATTTCTGTGGGACCATTATAAAAAACCGCTGCTCGTACACCTTTAATTCGATTGGCAGCCATGGCTTCTCCCTGACCCGAGCCACCTAAAATAATACCGCGACTTTCAATGTCGGCCGCCACCGCTTTGGCACAGGGAAATATAAAATCGGGATAATCGTCTAAAGCGTCATATTCATGGGCGCCGTGATCGGTGACATCATGACCTTTTTCAATTAAATAATCCCTGATTATGTTTTTGAGTTCAAGTCCGGCATGGTCTGTTGCGATATGTATTTTCATTATTTTTAAGTGTTCATGTATTATAGTGTTTAGGTGTTAGTGTGATGGTTCATGAACACACGAACACTCCGACACATTAACACTATCATAATAATTTTTTTAAATGTTCTCGAATTTTTTGTTCAACTTGAATAGCGGTGAATCCAAATTCTTGAGCCAAATCTTTCCCCGGTGCCGAGGCGCCAAAATGATCAATACCAATCGAGAGTCCATTGGGGCCAGCATATTTGGTCCATCCTTGTGTAATGCCTGCTTCCAATGTTATAGTTAAACTTCCACGATTTGGAATTAAACCATTACGATATTCTGTTGATTGTTTTTCATATAATTCCATACAAGGCATACTGATGACTCTACATTTTTTATCATCCATTCGCACGGCTGTTTCCATAGCCAAAGCAACTTCAGACCCTGTTGCAACGAATATGATTTCGGGATTCCCATCCCAATCATCTACGATGTAGGCACCTTTTCTGACACCTTCTTCTATTTCAGAATAATCCATGTCAGATATAGGTAAGCCTTGTCGAGTTAATAATAGGGCTGATGGTGTTTCCCGATTTTCTAATGCAAACTTGAAACAAACTGCCGTCTCTTTTGCGTCGGCAGGACGAAATACATTAAAATTTGGAATTGCTCTAAGCGCCATGGCATGTTCGATAGGTTGGTGTGTTGGACCATCTTCCCCAACCCAAAAAGAGTCATGCGTAAATTCATGAATTACCCTTGCATGTTGAATAGCTGCCAAACGAAGTGCCGGACGTTCATAATCCGCAAAGACTAAAAATGTACCGCCAAATGGAATCACTCCACCATGAAGTGAAATACCATTCATCATGGTAGCCATTGGAAATTCCCGAACACCAAAAGCAATATTCCGACCCGATTTATTATTTTTTTGAAAATCAGAATAGGTATTTGCAAAATTACCGGTGTAATTGGATGGTTCTAAATCTGCCGAACCGCCAACCAGATGAGGAAGAAATGTTGCATAATAATCCAGTGTTGTACCGAATGCTTTTCGAGTGGCAATGTTTGAGCCTTCTTCAAACGTCGGATAATTTAGTTCAGGTAAATTATCTTCGATTGAAATCGACCAAAGTGAATCAATATCTGAATTTTTCCTACACTCAGATAATTGGGTATTCCAGTCTGACACTGTTTTATATAATGACTCAAATCTGGATTGAAAATGAGTTTTAACCTCATCAGGCAAATAGAATGAATCGGGAGGTAATCCTAAATTCTCTTTGGTGGCATTGATCTCATCCTGTGGTAAAGGCGAGCCATGTGTATTGTGGTCACCTTCCATTCCGGCACTGCCCATTGCCATGATTGTTCTCCCAATAATGATACTGGGCTTATCCATAACTTGGGCTTTTTCGATAGCAGTACGAATAGCTTCATGATCATGCCCATCTATCTCTTGAACATGCCAACCAAATCCATTAAACACGGTTGCATAATTGGTGGAGTCGCAGCGGTTGGTTTGGCCTGAAATCTGGGCTTCATTTGAATCATAAAAAACAATTAACCTTGATAATCCCAAGTGCCCCGCCAATGATGCTGTACCCAAAGTTATGGGCTCTTGCATATCACCATCACTTGCAAGAACATATGTAAAATGGTCCACTAACCCCTTTGCATCTTCAGATTTTTCTTCTAGGACATGTCGTAGAAATGTTTCTGCAAAAGCCATACCGGCGCTCATTCCAAATCCCTGCCCCAGTGGACCCGTTGTACATTCAACACCGGGGATTTCAACTTCTGGATGGCCAGGTGTATTACTATGCAGTTGGCGAAACGATTTCAAATCGTCCAAAGGCAACCATCCTATTAAATACAACATTGCATATTGCAAAGCCGACTCATGTCCTGCAGATAAAATAAATCGATCTCGATTAAACCAATCCGGATCTTTGGGATCAAATTGTAAATATTCTTTGAATAAAATAGTAGAAAAATCTGCTGATGACATGGGTCCACCGGTGTGACCCGAATTAGCTTTTCTTACAGTATCCATAATCAATCCTTTAACTACAGAAACTGTATACTGATCCTTTTCTTCTGGATTCCATGTGGGGAAATTTTCTAAATCTTTGTATTTGCTCATATTTTATTCAGCCAGTTGATAAAAATCTTTAATTGTTTGGACAGGATCATCTGCTTTAAACACTTCCGAACCAGCTACCAAAACATCAGCACCTGCATCCATAACTTCTTGTGCATTATGAAGTTTGATTCCACCATCCACTTCAATCAAAATATGACCGAGATTTTTATTTGTTAAAATTTGTTTTAATTCAGAAATCCTATCATTAGATCCAGCAAGGTAACCTTGCCCACCAAATCCAGGTTCAACACTCATAATAAGAACAACATCAACTTTTTCCAAAACCGGTAAAATATCAGATAATGGTGTTTTTGATTTGAGAGAAATGCCAACTTTACATCCAAAAGATTTGATCAAATCAATCACGCCATCTGGATCATCGGTTGCTTCAATATGAAAGGTAATATTGTCTGCGCCTGCCTTGGCAAATTGTTCCACTAATTTTTCAGGATTAATCACCATCATGTGAACATCCATAAATTTTTCTGTTTTTGGGCGAAGCGATTTTACCACCGGTGGACCAATGGTCAAGTTGGGAACAAATTGGTTATCCATCACATCCACATGAATCCAATGGGCGCCGCCCTCATCACATATTGAAAGCGCATTTTGCAAATCAGAAAAATCTGCAGATAAAATTGAAGGCGCTAATTTGAAATTTTGGGGCATTTTTGACGAGGGAACTTATGGAAAAAGATTAGGGATTCGGATAAATGAACGTCACTATTTCATTCAAGTTTTCATGAAGACTTCCAGACACTGGGCATGTATGAGCGGCTCTTTCCAATTTTAGTCTATCTTTTTCTTCAACCGGAAAAGCAAACTGTATCTTAATCCGAATCTCGGATATTCTTCGTGGATCCATGCCCATTATTTTTTCTACTTCAGCGCGTGTACCCACCATCTTTATTCCATCTCTTTTGGCAACAATACCCATAATGGTAATCATACAGGAAGCCAAAGCAGTTGCAACAAGATCCGTTGGAGAAAATGCTTCTCCCTTCCCCTGATTATCAATTGGGGCATCCGTGATGATTGTTTCTCCCGATTTTATATGGGTCGCTTCTGTTCTTAAATCACCTTTATAAACCACAGTTGATATCATGATGTTATTTCCTTAAATACTCTTTTAAAATTTCCACCTAAAATCTTTTTTACATCTCGAACCGAGTATCCACGCTTTATTAATTTTTCTGTAATAATTGGCATTTTAGATAGATCTTCAATACCACGTGGCAAGATTTCCACTCCATCCCAATCTGCGCCAATACCCACATGATCCACACCAATCAGTTTCGCAATATAATCGATATGATCAATGACTGTACCCACATCGGGCACGATTCCCGACAGTTTTGGCTCTAGTAATTCGTTTTCTTTATACCAATACAAATCCGAGTCAGTGTCGTATAATTTGCCTAATGAATCCGTCTCTGATTTGAATTGTTTTTTCACTATTTCATATTTATCTAAGTAGGTGGAATCGATGTATCCAGGATAAAAGTTCACAAACACAACACCGCCATTTTTCTTTATCGCTATAAGTTGGTCATCTTTCAAATTCCGAAAATGTGGACAAATTTTATACACGGATGAATGGGACGCAATGATGGGTTTATTAGTCGTTTCTATAATATCCCAAAATGTTTTTTCTCCTGAATGAGACACATCTACCATAACTCCTAAATCATTACATTTCCGAATCACATCTTTTCCAAAATTTGTTAATCCGATAAATTCAAGTGAATCTGCTTTCTCTGTTTCGTCTTTCGCTGATGTTGCCCAACTTGTTGAATTGTTCCAGGTGATGCCCAAGTATCGCATCCCACGATTATACAATGCATCCAATTTTCCCAAATCATTTTCAATTGCATGGCCTCCTTCAACGCCAATCATACAGGATAAAATTCCTTTTTGATCGTTATAAACTAAATCCTGATAATCAAAAGGAATCGCCCATTGATTGGGTACGCGGGAGCATAGATATTCCAACTGGGAGATCATTTGATTGGCACGATTGTAGTATTCGCCCTCACCAAACTCGAAAGGTGAAACCCAGATTGAAAAAACCTGACAATCCATTCCACCCTTTTTGAATTTTGTTAAATCAGAATGACTTTCCGGAAGGTCTTTTAATATATCTCGCCCAATTAATGATCTTAATAAAACATCGTTGTGGGTGTCCACCACAAATGCTTCATCATGGATTTTAGCAAAATCTTTTTCGCAAGCAAAAAACAAGAATAAAATTATTAGTGATGATAAAAGTTTGTACTTTGACAAACTCAGCATACGGATTAGTTTTTTCATGTGATGGGATGTAATTTGTTTAAAATAGTTGTGTGTAGATTTGATTCTGTGATTTCTCCCGTCAAGAACTTATTCATTAATTCAAGTTGGATTTCTCCGCGATTGTAAACTTCGGAGTACGGAATTTGATGAAAAGAGACCATGGAATATCTTGGTATAAATCGATCTGGGAATTTCTGTTCTAAATCAAATTCTAATTGTCGCCTTTTTTTATAATTTGGATCATTCACCGAATCCCGCATTTCAATATAATTTTCAATGGCCATTTCTGCGATAGCATGACCATTTTTTACATGGAATGTCGAAAAGTTTTCAAAGATTTTATCCCAATCTCCCGAATATTTTCCAATGAGATTATTCAAGACAGAACAATCTTGGAATGATGCATTCATCCCCTGTCCAAAGAAAGGAACCACCGCGTGAGCCGCATCGCCAAGGAGCACTGCTTTGTCTTTATAATGCCACGGATTACAATAAACTGTGGCGAGATTTCCTGTGGGATTATTTTGAAAATCTTCGCATAAAGTCGGCATTAACTCGAATGCATCGGGGAAATGGTTTTGAAACAGACTCATTATTTCATTTTCATTTTTAACGGTTTCAAAACTTGTGGGCCCCGTCATAGGAAAAAATAAAGTACAGGTAAACGAGCCATCCATATTCGGCAATGCAATTAGCATAAACTCACCCCTTGGCCAAATATGGAGCGCAAATTTTTCAATACGGAAATCCCCGGAGTCGGATGGTGGAATCGTTAATTCTTTATAACCGTGTCCCAATGGTTTTTTAAAATATTCAGCAATGGATTTTTTGTGAATAGCTTTCCGTAATGCCGATGATGACCCATCACACCCTAGCACTTTATCAAAGAAAACTCTTTTATCTCCAAAGGTCAATTCATTGTTATCCAAATCGGCAAAATCGAGCTTATGCTCAAAATGGATATCAACCAATCCTGTGTTTTCTGCCAATGTCATTAGATCCATATTCAACTGTGCGCGAGACACAGAATAGATGACTTCATTCTCTCCTTGTCCATAGGGTTGAAGCTGTGTGGTCCCATCAAGATCATGTATCATTCGCCCCTTCATGGGAATCGCAATAAGCTCAATTTTATCATAAATCTCAACGTCTTTTAAAGCATGGATTCCCCGTGCAGACAAGGCAAGGTTGATGGATCTCCCAGCCGATAATTCAGACTTTCGCATATCAGATCGACGTTCAAAAATATCGACACTATATCCACGATTGGCTAAATAAGTTGCCATAAGTGGTCCGGCTAATCCTGCTCCAATAAGTGTAATTTTTTCTTTATTCATTAATACTGGAAAGCAAAGATGTTATTGCATCAAAGTGACTTTTCTAATATTTCAACGAATTGAAATATTTCAGAATATGAATTAAATAATGGATGGGGAGCAATGCGAATCACATCCGGTTCACGCCAATCGCAAACCACTCCTTTTTCAGTAATGACTTCAAAAACAGATTTCCCACCCGGAATGACCAACGATAATTGGCATCCTCTTTCATCAGGCGTTATAATTGAAATATTGGGCGTCTTTTCATTTAATAAATATTCTAGAAATCCCGTGAGTTTGTCTCCTTTTTCTCGAACGCTCTCCATCCCAATTTCATCAAATATTTCCATGGAAGCAAGCAGGGGCGCCATTCCCATAACAGGTGCATTACTTACTTGCCAACCTTCGGCTGTTAGAATCGGATCAAAATTTGGCCCCATTTCAAAACGGGTTTGTTTATTTTGGCCCCACCAACCAGCAAACCGTGGTCCATCCCAATCATGATGCCGTTCATGTATAAAAATTCCTGATGGTGCGCCTGGACCTGCACATAAATATTTATAGGTACACCAGGCGGCAAAATCAAGATTCCAATCGTGTAAGTTTAAATTGAGATTCCCGGCAGCATGGGCAAGGTCAAATCCAACATACGCCCCAACTGATTGGCCTGCTTCTGTGATTGTTTTCATATCAAAGGCTTGGCCGGTATAATAATTCACGCCACCCATAATTAGGGTTGCTAACTCATCCCCCGTTTTTATAATTGTTTGTAAAATGTCGTCAGTCCGGAGTGTTTTTTCACCCTTTCTTGGTGCCAGTTCAATGAGACATTCTTTTGGATCAAATCCATGAAGTTT
Organism: Fidelibacterota bacterium; assembly: GCA_029936885.1. Lineage (GTDB taxonomy): Bacteria > Fidelibacterota > Marinisomatia > Marinisomatales > UBA1611. Next base: position 7,454 of record JAPYRR010000024.1, read on the forward strand.
GATTTGGGATTCTACCGCATATTGGTCAGATGGGAATGCACCTTTTTCAATAATAATTTTATTTCTTTTTCTATTTGGCTGATAAAATGAAATCAGTAAAAAATGGAGATTTACAGTAAGAGCATTCATAACAACCACTTCTGTTTTTTTTGCGCCTACAAGGTTTGCTGAAGACTGAGCCAATCGTTCATGGAATTTTTCCCAACGACCATGTTGACCCTTTACGCCATCTTTTTCCCAAACGACTAATTCTTGTTCAATAAATGACCGTACAGATTTGGGTTGGAGTCCTAGAGAATTCCCACAAAGGTAAATGGTATCTTCTCCATTTTCTTTTTTTGGATAATGAAATTTCCCTCGATATAATTTTAATGGATCTTGTTGATCCAATTCATCAGCAAAAGATTTAGAGTTTTTATAAATCATTTAAAATAATCGTAAGGAAGTCCCAGCCAATCCAATGCATTTTGAAATAGCATTTTTTCTTTTGTTTCATTGGAATAAGTTCCGGATTCGATGATGTTCCCTGGTTCCAGCTCACCCAGAGGGAATGGGTAATCGGTTCCCAAAGCAATCTTGCTCTCCCCGACTTTTTTAATTAGAAAATCCAGAGCATCAGGATCATGGACCAATGAATCCACCCAGAATTTTCCGAGATAATCTTTTGGGTCAACTTTATTATCCACAGCACAAAGATCTGGACGAACATCAAATCCATGCTGAATTCGGCCAACCGTAGCAGGGAAACATCCGCCGCCATGAGCAAATGCCACACGTAATTTCGGAAACCGTTCAAACACGCCACCAAAAATCATGGAACAAATTGCACGACTCGTTTCTGCAGGCATACCCACCAACCATGGAAGCCAGTATTTCTCCATTTCATCCTTACCCATAATATCCCAAGGGTGGACAAAAATTGCAGCACCTAAATTTTCAGCTGCTTCATAAATAGTAAAAAATGATTCATCATTTAAATTTTTACCGTTAATATTTGATCCAATTTGAACGCCCAATAAATCCAGATCATTCATACATCGTTCCAACTCTAATACAGCAATTTCTGGATCTTGCATTGGAATAGTTCCCAACCCTAAAAACCGATTCGGACTTTGCTTAACAATCTTAGAAATATGATCATTCAAGATTTTTGAGAGAACCAACGCATCGTTTGCTTGTGCCCAATAACTAAACATAATTGGCACCGTAGATAAAACTTGGACATCAACCTCGTGATTATCACATTCTTTCATTCGGACATTTGGGTCCCAACAATTGGATTCTATAGTTCGAAAAAATTCATCATCCTTGAACATTCGAGCAAATCCAGGGTCACGATGTTCCAAAGAAACCCAGCCACCGTAACCAAATTTTTCTTTCAGGTTGGGCCAGTTTTCTGGGAGAATGTGTGTATGGATATCTATTTTCATTTTTTTAAGTGTTCATGCTAAAATGTGTTCAAGTTTTCAAACCATTAACACGTGAGCATCTTAACACTTTATCAAGGTTTTTGCTGGATTTCGCCGCAAGAATCGCAGGTTCGTGCATCTATGTTATTCCAGTATGCTTCAAATAATGGCGGAAGTTGGGTGACTATATTTTCAAGATCTAATGTTACTTCGTGAAGCATTTCATCGCATTCATCGCAATACCATTGAAAGGCATCTAACGCGCCATCTTCCCTTTTGTATTCAACCACAAGCCCAACTGTATTTTCAAATCTTTGGGGAGAATGAGGCACATTTTTCGGGAGTAAAAAGATTTCACCTTCTTTGATCGGAACATCAACCCTTTTCCCATTCTCCATAATTTTCAAGAGCATATCACCTTCCAATTGGTAAAAAAATTCTTCGATAGTATCCACATGATAATCTTTTCGGGAATTGGGACCACCCACAACCATAATCATGAAATCGCCTTCATCATAAACAACGCGATTACCTACGGGCGGTTTTAAAAGATGTCGATGTTCTTTAATCCAATTTTTGAAATTTATGGGAGGTATTATGGGCATAGTTAATCTCTAATCAATTGTTGCGATACATTTCAGTTCTATAGCGATTGGGGTCGGCAAAGATGTGATCTCTACCGTGGTTCTACAGGGTTGATTTTCTTTAAAATAGTCCGCATAAATTCGATTATAAGTATCAAAATCCCGCTGCATATTTGTAAGAAAGACCGTCACATCTACAAGGTTTTCCCAATGGCTTCCCGATTCTTCTAAAATGATGCGGACATTCTCAAAAACAGAATGGCATTGGGTTTCTATATCATGGCCAACTACATTCCCCTGTCCATCCATCATGACTCCTGGAATAACTTTTGTTCCGGGTTTACGGGGGCCGACACCTGACAAAAATAACAAATCCCCAACACGACGTGCATGAGGATACATCCCAACCGGTTCCGGTGCTTTATCTGTCTTTATTATTTCACTCATGGATTTGGTTTCCTAATATCTTGCAATTCATCCCAAGTTTTTTCGGTGGCAGCTAAGCGTTCGACTACATCATTTTTTAGAATGGATGTTTTAAAAATTTCTTCCACATCATCCGGAGATACCCGCGTATACCAAATATTGTCCGGATAAATTACAACGGCTGCACCTAATTCGCAGGCATCGAGACAGCCGCTTTTATTAGCGCGGACTTTTCCTTTTAATCCATGCTGATTAATCAATTGCACAAATTTTAGTCGGATGTCCTTTCCCCCACAGCGAGTGCAATCACCTTTGGGATTATTCTCGTCACGTTCATTGATGCAAATGAAAATGTGTTTGTCGTATTTTGGTGTCATCTTATTGTACAAATATTTTTGGGTTCTGTAAAAAACCGGAGCGCTTCATCGCCACCTTCTCTTCCCAATCCTGATTGTTTCATTCCACCAAAAGGTGTGCGAAGATCCCGGACCAGCCAACAATTTACCCAAATGACACCGGCATCAATTTTAGAAGAAACCCGATTTGCTTTTTCATCTTCTTCAGTCCAGATTGTCGCCGATAAACCATATTCTGTTTCGTTGGCAATTTGGACTGCGTGTTCTTCTGATTGAAAGGATTGTAATGTTACTAAAGGACCGAAAATTTCTTCCTGATTCGTTCGACAAGAATTATCCAATCCATCTATGACAGTTGGCTCAACAAACCACCCTGATTCGCATCTTCCATTTATTTTTTTGGCGTTACCGCCAGTCAAAATATTGCCGCCTTCTTGTTTTGCGATTTCTATGTAACTCAATACTTTCTTAAAATGTCCATGAGATGATAAGGCTCCAAATTGAGTTTCAATCTTGGACGGGTCGCCTACATTCAATTCTGAAACTCGCAATACAAATTCAGCTTTAAATTTTTCATAAATGGATTCTTCTACCAAAATCCGTGAGCTGCATAAACAAATCTGTCCTTGATTTGAAAAAGACGATCGAACCACTATACCCATCATTTTGTCAAAATCACAATTAGCGAAAATAACGGCAGGATTTTTCCCACCCATTTCCAAAGACAGTTTTTTAAAGGATGATGCTGTTTTTTCAGCAATCAATTTTCCCGTGGCGGTTCCGCCTGTAAAAGAAATGGCTTTTATTTTGGGGTGACTCACCAACGCATCCCCGGCTGTGTTCCCTTGTCCATGAATAATATTGAGCACGCCGGGAGGCAATCCAGCATCCTTGCAAATTTCCCCCAATTTATAAGCAGTATACGGTGTGATTTCTGACGGCTTTGCTACCACTGTATTTCCGGCAATAAGTGCCGGCGCTATTTTCCAAGAAAATAAATAAAGCGGCAAATTCCAGGGTGAAATGCAAGCCACCACACCCAAAGGCGATCGCCTTATTTTATTGATGGATTGGCTATTAATTAACTCAGATTCAAAATTGTATGATTGGCCATATTCTGCGAAGAAACGAAAATTTGAAACAGCACGTGGAATATCAACAGATTTTGCAAGTGAAATTGGCTTGCCTGTATCTCTGGATTCATATTCAGAAAATTCTTCTAATCTGGATTCAAGTCCGTCTGCAATTTTGATTAAATAGACTGCTCTTTCTTCTACAGATAATCCGGACCAATTCTCAAAAGCATTTTGAGCTGATTCATAGGCCGTTTCAACATCAGCAGAATTAGAATCAGAAACTCGTGCATAAGGTTGGCCAGTTGCGGGCTCGAAGACATCCATATATTTACTGGAATTTGGTGGTACGAAATTGCCATTGATAAAATTAAAAAGTTTTTCCATTATTCAAATTCTAATTTGATATCTACAACAGGTGCTTGCGTAGTAATTGCGCTCATGGAAACGCCATCGATTCCAGTCCATGCGTAAGATTCCAAAGAATCGTAATTGATTCCACCGCTTGCCTCTACAAAAATAGCATCACCATTGGAACGATTTCGAATTATAGATACGGCTTCTTTCACTATATCCGAATTCATATTATCCAAAAGAAATCCGTCTACATCCAACTCCAATCCTTCTCGGACTTGATCCAATGTATCAACCTCTAATTCGATGGGCAAATTTTTCCTATTTTGGTCACGGGTTTGAATAATCGCCGCTTTGATACTTCCGGCGGCAAGAAGATGGTTATCCTTGATAAGAATCGCCGATGAAAGATCCATTCGATGATTCCAACCGCCACCGATAGATACAGCATATTTTTCAAATTTTCGAAGCCCAGGCGTGGTTTTCCGTGTATCCATTACCTTGAAATTATCCGGCAAATTCAAATTGCAATATTTTCTAGTTTCGGTACTAATACCGCTTAGTCGCTGAATCAAATTCAATGTAACCCTTTCATAAGTTAGAATAGGGCCTGCTGGGCCCACTATTTTCGCAATTATTTGTCCGCTTTTAACAATTTCTCCATCATGACATAAAATTTGAACCGAGCAGGATTTTGGGAAACAAAATGGAATAATGGATTCACCACAAAAGACAAATTCATCAGCAGCCACCATATTGGCAATCACAGGTTTTGATTCGGTTATAGTCGCTTCGGTTGTAACATCTCCATCAGGAATATCTTCTTCCATAAAATGGGCAATTTGGTCCCGAACCCATTGGGCATCTAATGAAATAATTTGTTCGTATTGGATTCGTGATTCCATCAAGCGCCAAATCGTCCGCCATCCACGGAAATATCATGTCCATTAATATAACTCGCAGCATCAGAAGCTAAAAAGGCCACGGCAGAAGCAACTTCTTCTGGTTCACCCAATCGTCTCATTGATGTATTATTTTTCCACATCTCGTTTATTTCTTCTGGCGTAACACCCAGGGATTTTGCTTTTAAATCTGCCAGTGATTGGAGTCGCGCAGTATTCGTATATCCCGGGAGAACATTATTTACCGTTATCCCGAATTCGCCCAATTCCAAGGCCAGCGTTTTCGCCCATTGGGCTACGGCACCGCGAATTGTATTGGACACACCCAAACCCGGAATCACTTGGCGAACCGATGTAGAAATAATATTTATGATACGACCACTTTCCAATTCTTTCATTCCAGGGAAAACGGCTTTTGCTAGAATTTGATTACAAATTAAAAGCCTTTCAAACGCTTGGCGAAATTCATTTTCAACTGCATCAATTAAAGCGCCTCCCTTTGGTCCACCGGAATTATTTACTAAAATATGGGCGTGACCAACAATGACTTTCATGTGCCCCGTAATTTTTTCTTTTAACTGATCCGGATTATTAAAATCAGCACAAAGACTAAAATGAGTCTGACCGTCATTTGTGGATAATTCAGAAAGAGTGGCACTTAACTTTTCTTTGTTTCGGGCAAGCAACGTAACCGTTGCGCCTCGTTCAGCCATGAGCAAAGCTGTGGCTTTCCCGATTCCATCTGTGGAGCCACAAATAATGGCATGTTTGTTGAGTAGGGAGAGTTTCATTATTTAATTCTCATCATTGAGTTTGTATTTATGTGAAACTTGATACTGGAAAATTGAGCCTGCATAATTTTATTTTTTACTTCGAATGAAGCCATTTAACTTGGGGCCAAGTTCATGAATCAATTTAGAATATTTTTCTGATTCTTCTTGACTGATAATTTTCCTTCGAATCAATTTCCTTAACCAAGTTTTTGTTTCT
>JAPYRR010000024.1:13647-21164 GCA_029936885.1 Fidelibacterota bacterium
GTTTCTCATTAAAATAATATCCTAAATTCTTTTTAGTATTTTCCGGTAACTCTGGTAATGCAGATCTTGGAATAAAAAACGTGGACAAATCAGCTAATTCTGAAAAAACTTTATGTCGGTCCGCGGTTTTTTGTAAATAAGCATGTCCCGATGAGCCTCCCGTTCCAATTTTTGATCCAATCATTCTTCGAACCATAATTGCATGTCGTTGTCGCCAAGTTGTAAAAAGTTCATCCACATCTATGAGCCGTGATAACAAATTAAATGGCGAATGGAGAATGGGTTCATCTCGATAAAGAAAAATAAGAAGTGCTGCTTTTGTTGCTTTGTGAGATAATCGTTTTTTCTTTTTCTCAATAAGTTCATTATGTTTTTCCGGGTCTATCATAGCTTCATATGATGCCACAGTACGGTCATGGTCTTTTAAATGATATTCTATTTCTTCCGGTGAATGATTCGGGTTTTTCTGAATTGTTTCTTTTTCATTAGCCAGCATTGTTTGAATTGCATGACTGTATTTTTCCCAAAAATTAAAACCTTCGAATGAAAGGAAAGGAGTGCGTTCTAACCAAGACTCTAATAATTCGAATAATGATTTTTCCTGTTCTGCTTCAATGACAATTTTCTTCCCTGAGTCCAATAGAGGATTTTTATAATCTTGGTTTCCATAATTAATTCTATCAAGAGGTGGCAATCCCAATTTATTTTCTAGCACGCGAAACTGTGCGCTTTGGAATCCCGAAGATGGAAATAAATCGTCTCGAAATTCAAGAAAATCCATGGCGGTCATGGTTTCCAATACACGGATTTGATCAATCAATACTTTTTGAATTTCAATCACTCGATCCAATCTTAAGACAGCCAAGCTCACATGGGACTCATCAATAGATTTTTGTCCAAATACAGTTAAGACGGAGTCAATTTCATGAATAATTTGTTTAAACCAAAGTTCATAGACTTGATGAATAATAATAAACAACATCTCGTCGTGAGCGGGTCTCCCCCGTTCTGCACTTTTCAAATCCTGACTATTTAAAATCTGTTCAAGATTTAAATAATCGGCATAGTTTAATATTTTTTTTTCTGACATAGTTTAATCCCATTCAAACCCTGAGACACTGTCCGTTTTGGTACTGATCTCAATGGTGTTGTAGTCTTGCATTTCTGAAATAAAATAATAGAGAAATTTTGTTGATTCAATTTCATCTAGCCATACAGAATCGGGTAATCCGAAAGTCTCTATTACTTCTTGCTCTGATGGATTTTGACGAAGCATTTCCCAAACATCGTATTCTGTCATATAACCTCGAGAAAAAATAGTTTCTTGAATTAGTTCAGGATTCGATTTTTTCGTCGATGGCATTGTAATCGGTTTTGGGGGTGGTGGTGTACCACACGAGATAAGGAATATTCCGATCAATAATAGGCGAATGTCCATCGGCAGAAAATACCGAGAATGAAATTGGGGATACAATAAACAAATTCAGTGAAAAATTAACCTATTTATTAAAAATGATAAGGGATTTTTCACCACTAGATCCCAATAATAACAAGATTTGTCTCATTCAACAATAATGATTTCCTTTTCAAACCTTCCCATTCCTATCTTTCCTTCAATAGCAAAAAGAATTACCTTCCGTGTTCTATTTTTAAGGAAAAAATTGAATGTCAAAAATTATCGACAAAGATCGCTTCTATTATAATCCTGACTTTCTTGGAAGTCCACAAGGTCGATCTGTTCGCATATTATCAGAATATTACGGGCCATTAAAACTCCTAAACCAAAAAAAGATTGAAGATACCATCGTCTTTTTTGGATCGGCAAGAATCCTATCTCAAGAAGATGCACAAACTGCAATTGATAATGCTCCCAAAGATGCGGATGCACAAACATTAAAACGATTGAAAGCTGATTTGAAAATGAGCCGGTATTATGAAGATGCCAGAAATCTTGCTGGGAAATTCACCAAATGGAGCAAAAGCTTAAAAGGAACCAAGCGTCGTTATATAATTTGTTCTGGTGGTGGCCCCGGAATTATGGAAGCATCCAATCGAGGGGCAGCAGAAGCTGATGGAATAAACGTTGGACTCACCATTTCATTGCCCTTTGAATCTTCAGGGAACAAATGGATTTCAGAAGATTTGGATATGAAATTCCATTACTTTTTTATGCGTAAATTTTGGTTTCTTTACTTAGCCAAAGCTTTAATTGTTTGGCCCGGTGGGTTCGGAACCTTGGATGAATTGATGGAATGCCTTACATTAATTCAAACACAAAAGATCCAGAAACGCCTTCCCATTGTTTTGTATGGTAAAGAATTTTGGAATAATGTGATAAATTGGGATTATTTAGTAGAATCTGGTACGATTTCGGAAGATGATCTCAACTTGTTCCACATTTCCGATGATATTAATGATACATATAATTACGTCACAAAATTTATTGAGAAGCACCAACTGAAAGGACCAAACTTTTGATGAAACAATTGCTCATTATTCTTTTCATTTTATCTTTTGCAACATCACAAACCGAACCTGTAAAAGATATTCATTCTAACAATCCTCGTGTTTGGGCCCTAACCCACGCTATGATTCACACGGAACCTGGCGATTTTATCAAAGACGGGATTATCATTATTCGTGATGGAAAAATTGATAAAGTGGGGCGATATATCCAAATTCCCAGTGATGCGTATGAAATCGATTTAGATGGCGCCAATGTTTATGCCGGTTTTATTGATGGATGGTTGGAGGTAAAACAAGATGAAAAAACCAAAAGCCCGGATGATCATTGGAATGACAAAATGCGTCCAGAATATCGCGCCAAAGATGATTTAAAAATCAAAGAAAAAGATTTAAAAGCCCTTCGATCCATCGGAATTACGGCTGCCCATATCGTTCCCGAAAAAGGTATTTTTAAAGGAAAGTCTGACCTTGTTATCTTAAACAATAGTTATGGTTCCGTTGCCAAAGATGTGGCCCAAGTTATGACATTTAAAACTGGTGGATGGGGTGACTCTTACCCTCATTCCCTTCTTGGCATTATTGCCTTTATGCGACAATCTTTTCTCGATGCGGAATGGTATGTAAAATCCACAGGAATCGTAGAAAAGTTCCCCCAAGAGAACGAGCCCATTCCACTCAACCCATCTCTGGCAGCCTTACAAGATTTTCGATCAAATCGTCGTCCCATGCTTTTTATGACTCGAGAAGAACATGGTGCACTTCGCGCACTTAATATTTCTCGAGAATTCAATCTTAATCCATGGATTCTTGGAAGTGGTTTTGAGTACCGTCGGCTTGATAAAATATCCGAACTAAAACCATTTTTTATATTCCCACTTGAATTTCCAGCCAAACCAAAAATAACCGATCCATATATCGCTCTTCAATATTCCACAGAACAATTAAAACATTGGGATATGGCACCTGATAATATTAAAAAAGTGTATGATGCTGGAATGCAATTCAGTTTTTCTTCTAGTCCTTTAAAAAATAAAAAGGATTTTCGAAAAAATCTCCAACTCATTATTGACAGGGGATTACCCCAAGATGTTGCCTTAGCAGCACTCACCACCTTCCCTGCCGAAGCTATGGGCGTTGGCTCAATATTGGGTAAAATCCAACCGGGATTTATTGCAAATCTGGTGGTGACAGATGGAGATTATTTTGATCCAAAATCACGGATTATTTCTCTATGGCTTTCTGGGGAAGAACATTACATCGCGCCTCGACACTTTTTAAGTGCAAAAGGGACTTGGGCTTTAGATCTCCATAAAAAGGAATACGTTTTAGAATTTTCTTTGCCAAAACCCAAAAAAGGTAGTGCAGGAGGAAAAGCAAAATCGGGGTCCGGTGGAAAGCTTGGCGGAACTCTCTCTTTTGAAGATGAAAAAATTAAACTTAGAGATATCGATATCTATGAATCTTCCATATCGTTTACACTTGATGGTAAATCTGTTGGATTCAAAGGTGCGGTGGCATTTAATGGTGATTTATATCCCGATAATATGTCAGGGTTTGCTCACGATGGTTCTGGACAAAAATTCCCTTTTTCTGCAAGTCGAACAGGAAAAAAAGAGCCAAAACCGCGAACGCCTGCCGTCATGAGTGATGCATCTCTCTTCTATCCAGAAGGTGCTTACGGTAGCTCAGGTGAATTTATTTCCCCCAATGCCGTCCTAATTGATAATGCAACCATTTGGACATGTGGTCCAAAAGGAAAGTTGGAAGATTGGGATATTCTTTTTATCGATGGGAAGATTGATAAAGTCGCTCCCGATGTTACAGTTCCACAAGGAAGCGCACTTGTCATTGACGGTACAGGAAAACATATCACGCCTGGATTTATAGATTGTCACTCTCATTCAGCTGCATCATCCATTAATGAAGGTGCGCAAAATGTGACAGCAGAAGTACGAATTCGTGATGTACTTTATGCGGATGATGTGAATGTTTATCGGCAATTGGGTGGTGGACTGACAACAGCCAATGTACTCCATGGTTCCGCAAATCCAATTGGTGGACAAAACGCAGTTATCAAATTACGTTGGGGCGCGGGCCCAGAAGGTCTTCTCTTTACAAATGCACCCCAAGGAATCAAATTTGCTTTGGGTGAAAATGTTAAACAAGCCAATTGGCCAGGGACTCGTTATCCTCAAACACGAATGGGTGTAGAACAGGTGATTCGTGATGCATTTCGCGCAGCTCAAGATTATCGTCATAAACATAAAACGCATGCACGAAACTCTAAAGCTCAACGGAAAAAAGTTCCACCACGAAAAGATCTAGAATTAGAAGCATTGGCAGAAATTTTGGAGGGAACACGTCTTCTTCATTGTCATTCTTATCGACAGGATGAAATTTTAATGTTGACTCGAATTGCAGAAGATTTTGGATTTACAATTGCCACTTTTCAGCACGTACTCGAAGGATATAAAGTGGCAGATCGAATCGCAGAACACGGTGCTGGCGCTTCCACATTTTCCGATTGGTGGCAGTATAAATATGAAGTGATTGATGCTATTCCATATAATGGAGCCTTAATGGCAAAAAATGATGTTTTAGTTTCTTTTAATTCTGACGATGCTGAATTGGCACGTCGTATGAATACGGAAGCTGCAAAAGCCATAAAATATGGAGGACTTTCAGAACAGGATGCTTTGGATTTTATAACCATCAATCCTGCAAAACAATTACACATTGATAAATGGGTTGGCTCCTTGGAAGAAGGAAAAGATGCAGATTTTGTAATATGGGATGGACCTCCCTTAGATATTTATTCCCATGTTCAAGAAACATGGATCGAAGGAACACGATATTTTTCAATGGATGAAAATTCTAAATTAGAAGAAAGAGATTCAAAAGTCAGGCAAGATTTGATTCAGAAGATTTTATCGTCAACCTCCAAATCGAGTGGAAAAGAAATGAAACCAAATGGGGCAACACCTCATCGTGAGCATAATTGTGAAATTGGCGATGAAAGCTTATTCGGTTGGGAGGCAAATTAATGAAACATTTATTATCAATTCTCCTTCTCTCCTCATTGTTTGCCAATAATCAATTACCTGGAACAGATCAAAAACGCCCCATTCTATTAAAAGGCGGCACACTTCATACTGTATCGGGTGATGTACTTGAAGGCTATGATCTACTGTTTGCCAATGGAAAGATTGTAAGCATTGATCCACAAATTCAGCCATCACCAGAAACAGATGTTTATGATATTTATGGCAAGCATGTAGTGCCGGGTTTCATAGCTAGTTATACGCGAATTGGGCTCACTGAAATAAGTGCTGTGAAACAAACCAATGACCATTCAGAAATTGGAGAAATCAATCCCAATGTTCGGGCAAATGTAAGCTACAATCCTGATTCTGATTTGATTCCAGTCACACGATCGAATGGGATTCTGATTGTGAACTCCGTACCGGCTTCCGGTCGAATATCTGGACAATCTTCTGTCATGATGCTGGATGGTTGGACTTGGGAAGATGCCACCTTGAAACATCCCACAGCTTTAAACGTGAATTGGCCGAACATGCGTTTCAATTTCCGGAAAGATGCCAAAAAGAAAGAAAAAGATCAACGTGATAAATACCACAAATCAATTAGAGAAATGGATCGGTTGATAAGAGATATAAAAGCCTATCACCAGCGCAGGACCGTGAGAGAACGGAAAGCGGAACAGAAACAGCAATCCGATCTTCGATTGGAATCCATGGTTCCCTTTGTTATTCATAAGGAGCCAATTCATATTCGCGCCAATGATATTCGCCAGATTGAAGCAGCCGTTAAATGGGCCAATAAACATGATTTTAATATTGTGATTGTGGGAGGGCAAGATGCTTGGCGTAACCCCGAATTGTTGGTCAAATATAATATTCCAGTTATTCTTATGAGTATTCAAACGACACCTATGCGTCGGTTTGAACCTATCCACACACCCTATAAAGTCCCTGCTATGCTCCATGAAGCAGGCGTAAGGTTTTGTATCTCGACTGATCCCGGTTATCCTTTTGATGGACATGTAAGAACATTGCCTAACGAAGCCATGCGTGCTGCGGCCTGGGGTCTTCCAAAAAGTGAAGCCATACGTTCTATAACTTTATCTGCTGCGGAAATCCTGGGAATTGATGATCGTGTTGGATCATTAGACTTGGGGAAAGATGCAACTTTTTTCATTGCTGATTCCCATCCCTTAATTCAGACCACAAATCCAATTAAAGCCTATATTCAAGGCCGGGAAGTGGATTTGACCGATCGTCAAAAAAATCTATGGGAAAAATATAAAGAGAAATATCGCAGACTGGGTCGATTGAACGAGTAGAGTTGTTTAAACACAAAGAGTAAAACAACTTGGAGTTTTTTCCGTACTCCGTTTTTAGAATATATTATAAAGTCGGAATGGCGGCAATAAATCCTGTTCCTGTGGCAGCAGCAAGTGATGTTGCGATTTTTGCCCAAAATAAATGATCTGGAATACCGATTAAAATCGCGAAGAGAACAAATCCCCAGATGAAAAGGAATGCCATAACTTTTGCACGTTTCGGCATTCCTTTTCCTTCACGGTAATTCTTAACATGAATTCCAAATAATCGATTTGAAATTACCCAATCGTAAAATCGTTGAGATGATCTGTAAAAACAAGCTGCAGCAATTAACATAAAAACGGTGGTGGGTAAGCCCGGAATAACAATTCCAATCAATCCGAAGCAGACACAAATACATCCTGCTATTAGCCAAGAAATCCTGACCATTTTACTTGATTTAATTTGGGCTGTGTGGGGACTCATATTGATACATTATTCGCCACAAAAGGCACAAAATTCATAAAAAAATAAAAAGATATTTTTTTCATTTTTCCCTTCGTGCTTATTTGAATCGTGCTAGAATGCTGCTGGAAAATCCAAACCAGTTAATTCATAAATATCTTCCGATACAGTAATGCTGTCAGCATCCTCAAAATAAGCAGCTGCCGTTCCACCGTAAACACCTATAATGTGCTGGTTGGTTGC
>JAPYRR010000025.1 GCA_029936885.1 Fidelibacterota bacterium
CTTAAGATCACCATGACTAGCTGCATCTCTAATCTTTAATGAAGTCTCTTTCTTTAATTTATCAAGAGATTTCATTTTCTCTTCCAATGCGCGGTGTGTATCCCGCAAAATCAAAGTCGCCATATTGACATTCCTATTATTGATTGGATTAAATAAATTATTTGGGGATATATTCCCAAATTTTTCCTGAGCGTACCCAGCCCCAGTAGCTTTTACCACTTAGTAATTTAGTGGTTTAGATTGAAATTATCTGAAATTCAGGAGAAAAATTAAGTCAAAGAAAAACCCCAATCAAGTGCTTGTTTCTCGTCGTGTAGCATGGATATCTACAGAATACTTTAAATTGTCTGGCAACGTAAAAGAAAAATCATCAACTTCCCGACAGAAAACCAAGGCTTTTCGAGTGCCAGCAAACTAAAGCTTCAGCGCAGGTTTGTAGTGGGGAAAGGATTCGAACCTCCGACCTTTTGGGTTCTATTTCACGGCATAATCTCTATTTTAAATATATTACTTTTCCGGATTGTGTTTCAGTGCCAATCTTGAATTCATATAAATAGATGCCTGCCGAAACCATTTTTCCGGTTTCATCTATTGCTTTCCAATTCAATTTATGGCGTCCTGATTCTAATTGAATCTGGTCAATCGATTTTACTTTACGTCCCATAACATCGTAAAAAGTTAAATCAACATTTGATCTTTTTATTAATTCAAATGAAAATGTTATTTCCGGATTGAAAGGATTAGGGTATGGATCATATAATTTAAATTCCGATGGAATTTCTTTAATAGACAGTGGATCATCCACTTTATAAAACATAAATTGAAATACTTTTTCATCTTCTGGGTGATGAATGGGTGATACAATCAATAGAAGTCTATTTTCAGTAGAAATATTTCCAACGTTTAAGTTTTGGACGATCTCAAATGTTTCGCCCGTTTCAATAAAAACTGTATCATTCATAAACAAATCAATCCAACCCAAACTATCGCTTAAATCATAATAAAAAGACTGGTCATAACCACTCTCATTATTTATTTGAAAGGTAACGGAACTGACAGAATCTGAAAATAGGACGCCTTCAGTTTGGATTCCGTCAATTTCAGTTGTTTTATAATTATCAACCGTTACACTGAACGCTGATGAATGTAATGACGGAACCCTGTAAGCTCGATACCAACTCTCCTCTGGATCAGAAATATATTTCCAGACTATTTCCTGATCTGGTGTGACTTCCATGATTGTACATTCAGGATCACCCAATCCATTCCCTGCGGTATAAATCAATGTATTCCCATTGTCCAATCTTTGCACGCTACCAGATCCTGTCCCAAATAAATTCGGTGGCATGACATATTCCCAAATGATATCACAACTATTGTCGTCAATTACATTTATTTCCAGTACCCTTGAAACAGGGTCATCAATTTCAAATAATTGATTACTCAAATTTCCATTATCCAAAAAAAGAAGATTTCCGTTTTCTAACTTTTGAATGTTATGCTGAAAACTAAATAACAACTCGGAACAAATTTGTTCATCACCAGTAGCCATATACGGTGTTGGTAAACCCATATTCCAGATCACATCACCCGTTAAATAATCTATCTTTGTAATCCGGGACAAATGGCGGAAGGACACATAAATCACATTTTCAATTTCATCAAAAAAGAAAGCGTTGGCATGAGTCCAGTCATATTCAAGATCCATATAAGCTTCCGTCCATGTGAATCCGTGATTGTCAAAATCTGCCATGGTGAAATGATCAAAAGGATCCCAACTCCAGAGAATTTCATGATTTTCATTCCACTCTACAAGTTTTTGGGTATACCACGGAAATTCATTCGTCGTCCCATCTGCTAAATAACCAAGCGACTGGAATTGTTCTGTCATGGGATTATCTGAAGGAATGGGTCCCAAAGTATCCACTCTTTTAAAACCCATATAATTCTCATTTGGGATCTGTTTAAATTCATGAAAATCCACTTCTCCGTCCATGGTGCTCCAAAGGGTTTCCATATCTGCATTGACTTTTATGCCAAAGTTGTGTGGCAAATCCAAAGCACTTATTCCATAGATATTTCCAAATTCATTTACATGGACCAGCATGAACTGGGCATTACCATCATTCCAGATCTCATTTCCATATTTATCAATGATTCCTGATTGCAGAGTGGAAAATGTACCACCGAAAATTGTAAGTCCATCTTGTACTAACTCATCCTGATAGATAGTCACATCCATGTTTTGAAATTTTGGCTCTCCAGTGTGAAATGAAGATGGGGGACTCCATTGCCCCATATTGTTATTGGTCACAGGTCTCACTCGCCAATGATAGGATTGGCTCCATTCAATATGAGCCGTATCAATAAAAAGGGGTGTAGTACTGCTATCGGTAAAAAGGATGGGGTCAAAGGATTCTGTTAGAGAAACCTGAATCAGGTATTTTTCAGCATCCGGTTCCTGATCCCATTCAAAAAGGATATGGATATAGTTTAATACTTGTCCTGCTGAGGGTCGAGTCAAATCTCCAAAACCAATTGCATTAAATAACATAATAATGATTAAATATTTAATCATTGTATCAAGGTACAATGGTTCGAGTTATTCCATCCGAGGCAATTGAACCAAATACACCAAATCCTCCGTCTATGCCAACAGATCTTCCTTGAGTGGTTGGATTATTCAAAAACAGGTTGGAATACTCTTCAACTTCACTCGTGATAAAATATTCATAATAATTTTCATCCATGGCTGTTAAGCGAATGAAAAAATCTTCTGGGGCGAGACTGTCACCTGTATCATCACAAAATTCTCCAGGTACAGTGTAGGTGCTATCTGAGAGATTTACGGCACGTTCAAATTTTCCGCCACACCAACTCCCAACAGTGAAGGAAAACAGGTTGTCAAAAAGGATCTCCCCCGTTAACAATCCTTGGGCATTCTCCTGGAATTCCCAATGGACCTCATAGGGCTCTGTTGATGAAACTGTATCCTGTATCATTGAATCGATCAACACCGGATAATTTGGTGTCGTCAATTCCCCATTTACTGGATCATAATTAAGTGTATTGATTGATAATTTGTAAGTCCTGCTTGGTTGCGGATCGAAAGTCCCGGTGGTGTCTTTATAATAATTCATTCGGACATTAAATGTATCAATCCATTCAAAATGCCATCCTAATGTATCTAGAAAGGTTGTGTCATAAAATTCTTCTGTTTCTATAAAGGTAAAATTAAAAATATTGTCCTGATCATCTATTATATGGATGATTGCATTTTTGATGAGTGCTGCTGGTTCATAGATAGAATCGATCCACCACCACCCGTCTTCTCCCTCTTCTCCTTCAATATACATGACAGTATCTACACCTACAAATATCTGGGATAATTCATCCAGATCCGTTGTACGATAGAGCCCCACAAAACTATCTAATGTTGGATCCAGAGAAATAACGCCAAAAACATTGAGAACATGATCATAATCAGACTCCACATCTTCCCATACTTCAGGAGGAAGAAGACATCCCTTTCCCAGAAAGACCATGAAAAGAACGGGTAAAATAGTTTTGATATTAAAATTCAAACTTTACTCCAAAGGTCAGAATAATTGGAAACATACCCACTTTTCTGCGCTCAACACCCATCCTGTTTCCGGAATAATCTATTTTTGTACGATAGGCATAACCCAAAATATTGACATGTCGTGTCACATTCATAATTTGCCAATATGTTTCATAGGCCAACCCAAATAAATTCCCATGTTTCCGGATTATACCAATATCGACCCGAAAATAATCGCTATACCTAACTGAATTTTTGTCTCCCACAAGGTAACTGTTATAGGGGTACCAATAGGTTGAAGAATTCAGGGTGTGTCCCCAATCATAGACACGTCCCAAAATGGGTGTATAAGGATTCCCTGTTGACGCAGATAATGCAGAACTGAATTGAAGGTCAGTGGTTAATTCAATATTCCCCACAATATTGAGTGTATGCGTTCGATCCCAATTCGGCGGATGCCAACCACTTTGTGGTGTAAAATATTTCGTTTCCGCAAACGTGTAACCGATCCAGCCATTTAGTCGACCCGTGGGTTTTTTAACTAGAAATTCAATGCCATAAGCCTCTGCATCTGTATCCCAGAATTCATTAAATGGTGTTGAATAGACTTCTCCCTCATTTTCGGTGGTTATTTCGCCTTGTTTCAATGTGAGCAAATTATCAAAATCTTTTTGATAGGCCTCGATCCGATAGAAAATATTATTCGGTGCTAAATATTCTATACCCACAATTGTATGTTGGGAGCGACTGGCTTCCTTGTCTTCCGGAATACCCATCCATAGATCAACTATTCGAAAATTCTCATCCTGGGGATTAGCCGTCATCAGGAATTGGTGGTAATGGCCCCAATTCAGTTTAAGGGCAATATTGTCTGAATAATGATACTTTAAGCTGATTCGGGGATCGAGATATAAGCGGTCATGTAAATTATAATCTGTGGCCCGGAGCCCGCTCTGGAATTTCAATGTGGGTGAAATATCCCATTTATCCTGGATAAAGAAGGCAATCTCCCGGGTAGTATTGTTCAGATCCAACGGCTTTTCTATGACAGCAGTATCTAATGTGGTAATGCCAATTTCTATCCCCAAGTCAAAATGAACATCGCGAATCTGGAATCCACCCGTCACTTCCTGATTTTCAGTTGCTTTCCATATTATTTCAGATTCCAAAGTATTGTCATTGATAATATCAAAAATATCAAAATTAAATGCAGTATTATAAAATTCAGTTGTATCGGCGTAAGTAAAGGTTTGATTTTCTTCATAGTCCATATTGAAATGGAATCGATAGCGACTGTTTGCAAAAAATGTTTTTGCTACAATAGTAGGTGAAACAATCCAGCGCCAAGTCAATCCATTGGTATGATTTCCCCAGGGCCAGTTGATGCCAAAATCAGAATCCACCACTATATCCACATTGTTATCTGAATCAACCTGTCTTGTATCAGATTCCTTAAAAAAAAGAACATCATCTCCATAAAATCGAGTATAAGTCAAGCGATGATTAGGAGTTAGATCCAAGTTAATCTTTATTTGGTAATCATAAAAATAATAAGGGAAAGTCAAATAAGAATTTGTTCCATCAGATTTCTGCTCAATTGGAATTTTCAAAGCGTCAACAACCTTATCAAAATAGGTTCTTCGGCCGGATACCATCCAGGAGCCTTTCATTCCTTTCCATTTGGGGACAGGGCCTTCCAAAAGTACTTTTGTTGAAATGAGTGAAATATTCGCGGCACCCTTGATCTTTTGAGTATTCCCTTCCCGGTTGATCACATTCAGGATGGCTCCCATCCGTCCGCCATAGCGAGCAGGGAAACCACCAGCATGGAAATCCGCTTCCTTGATGGCATCCGTATTGAACGTGGAAAAAATACCCCCAAAATGATATGGGTTATAAATGGCGATCCCATCCAGCATGATTAGGTTTTGATCTGGTGTGCTCCCTCTAACATAAAGAGCACTGGAGAAATCACTTGTGGTTTGGACACCGGGAAGCATTTGCAAAGTACGAAAAACATCCGGTTCCACAAAAGCCGGTGCAGAATTGATCTCCCGTAGATCTAAAGAGATTTGACTGCTTTCCATGGACCTTTCAAATTTCTGTCTTTCAGCTGTAACAAGGATCTCCGAAGTTTCGATCGCTTGTTCAATTAAACGGATATCCAATCGAATTGTTTCTCCATCTGTTATATCTATCTGCTTTTTGTAAACACCAAAGCCGATCATAGAAGCATTTATTACATATTGACCACTTGGTATTTTTGTAATGACGAAATAGCCGTCGTTATTTGTAGCAGCCCCTAATCCAGTATTGGAAAGAAAAACATTGGCGTAGGATATAGGTTCACCAGTAGCATCTTCCCGAACGAATCCGCTGATGGTGGATGTTTCTTGAGCGTAGGTAAACAACCCAAATAAAAGGAAACAGCAAACAGTGGAATTAGAAAACTTATTAGCAATGTTGGGTGGTTTCATCTTAGTAAAATCATCTTTCTACTTTGAATTTCATTTTTTATCCGAATAGAATATAAATAAACACCATTGCTAACTGCCTCTTCCAAATCATTGTAACCATTCCATTGAATTTCTTGATCACCCGGTTTCGATTCCCCCATCAGTAACGTTTTAATCAATCTACCTCTTAAATCAAATACTTGAAGAGTTATAATATCTCGTTTTTCTAATGAAAAACGAATTGTTGTGGATGGATTAAATGGATTTGGGTAGTTTTGGTGTAATATAAAATTGGTTGGTAATTCACTATCTTGTGCTTGGATTATATCCGTTGTTTGAAAATCAGATAATCTATACTCCAAAAAAAAGTTTATGAGTTCTTCGCTACTGTGGAAACCCCAATAACTACCATAAAACCAATCATGACCACCACCATAAACTTTAAAATGGACAAACTTTGTTAAGGATTCATTAGCGTATGTATATTTTTCTACATTTGCACTAATTGAATCAATTGTCTCCATTGTTAAATTATTGTAATCGCTCCAATAATCAATTGATTCTCCAACAGTTAATGATCCATCAAAGGATGGGGGGTAATAATTAACGACTTCATCCGCTGTGCCATGAATATGGATGATGGGAATATCTCGATCCTGATCACAACCCTGATTGGAGTTGAGCATAAAATTCCCTGTTACTGACCCGAACGCTGTAATCTTGCTGGATAACTCACAGGCCAGTTCATAAGCCATATAACCACCATTTGACATGCCACAGGCATAGATACGGTCAAGATCAATATTATAATTGGCGGCAATTGAATCAATTAACACGTCAATAAATCCCACGTCATTATATGAATTGCCATCCCAAAATGTCCCAACATTCCATGAAGGTATGCCTTGGTTATTTTCCATTCCCTGCGGATAAACGACTGCTATGTTTTGGGGATGAGCAAATTCATCCATCTGCGAAGAATATTGCTGTGCCCATCCATTACTTGTATATCCGTGCATATTGATAATCAGGGGACATGGACCCGTTGGATTATCAGGATATGATAATAAATAAGATCTGACTATTCCATCATGATTCAGTTCATACCATTGTGAATAACAAACTGAGATTGAGATAATTAAAAAGATAGATTTTTTCTTCATTTAAGTAAAATCATCTTTCTGCTTTGAAAATAAATAAACGTCGGAATTTTCCCATTAATCAAAGATGATCATTTAATAATCGATCTGCCCATAATAATCCTATTATCGTTTTAACATCAGTGATCTTCCCAGACCAAACCATTTCAACAGCATCAGCTAAGGACGTTGGAATGAGTTCAATGAATTCATCTTCATCCCTGTTTAAATCAGTCTTTTCTAGGTCTTCTGCGAGATAGATCCACATTTTTTCACTGGCAAACCCGATAGCTGGATGGATATGCGTTATAAAGGTGAGTTTATTGGAATGATAACCGATCTCTTCTTCTAACTCACGCACTGCACATGCTTCAGGTTTTTCTCCTTTTTCCAATTTTCCAGCTGGGAGTTCAATCATTTCAGATTGAACAGGGTAACGGTATTGCCGAATTAGTGCGATCTTCCCATTTGGCAGGATTGGGATCAAGCATACTGCACCGGGATGGTTGATCCATTCTCGAGTGCTTGTTTTTCCATTGGGGAGTTCAACTTCATCCTTCCTGACATCCAAAAGCCGCCCCTGAAAAATGATCTCAGAAGACCGGGTTATTTCCTTCAAATCAGCCATGGTATCTTATTTTTTCTTCTTTTGGTTTTTTTTTGACTTGGATGCTTTTTTCTTTACTAGGGTAGATTTCCCAAAAGCTAAAATAGGATGAAAAACAAAAGGTAAGAAAATCAATCCTAGTTTAAAGGGCGTCTTTTTATCAAATAATTTTGCAAATTGAAGACTTGCAAAAACATGCCCCACAGGGAGTATTAAATAAATAGCAAACCACCAAACTGATTGATTAAATAATTTAGTAAGGACAAATAAGTTAAATACTGGGATAAGTGCCTTCCATCCGGCCTGGCCCGCTTTTGAAAATATCTTAAACCATGAAATCCAAATCATGAGACAAAGGAAGCCCAAGGATGCACCCAGAATGGTCAGGATTGTTCCGGATATCAGGGGCAGTGAGTCTGTCGCCATGATAACTGCACCGGTTGAATCAGTCATGGGTACCGCATTGTCATGCTTTCTTTTTTTATGGGTTGATTCAATGGCACCAACTTTAAAAGCCTGGGGAGGAGTCATATCAAAAATAACTTCACTGTCATTGGAGGTTTCATCAATGGTTTCCCCATCATTGCCTGCGAGGTCATTAAATTTTATAGAAATGGGAATAACACCTTCCGAATCAATTTCTGTGAAAATATGATAATAGGTAAATGTTAAACTATCTTTTTCTTTTAAAATTCCCTGAGTGTGATTTAGAAATATTTCTGATTTTAGGATAGATTCCGTTGCGGTGAATTGTAAAAACACTGTGTCTGATATAATGGCTTGGGTCGAGTCAAATTTATTTGATGTAAATATCTTTATTTCATCTAGTTCTGGTTCGGTTCCATCAAATATTATCACAGAATTGTTTGATGCAAGGGTCCCAGTTTCTCCTGGATTTTCTGCGAAATCAGAATATTCTATTGTGAATTCAATAGGTCCATCATCAGCGTCATCACAGGGATATTGGGTGATCCAGGTATTACCAGTCCCAGCTGGTTCAAATTCATCGCCATTGATTGTAATTAAAGGTACGTGGATCGGTTCACTGACAATTAATTTAAAAGTAACTGTATCGCTTGGGTTAGCCAGGGCCATATCATTACCATTTGTCGATTGAATTGTCAGGGCAACAATAAAGGGGATTGTTTCATCTATTGTTAAAATGCTGTCACTTACGGTCCCCAGCATACTGTTCCCTGCGCGATCCCAGATCTCAGCGATGAAATGGGCTTCATCGTCTTCTGAAAAACCAGGCATAGATTCAAAGGTTTTCTCCGTGATCACAACATTTTTTACATCATCAATGTCACGTCTTTTTATGATGTCTAATTCTCCTAAATCAGAAAAATTAGATCCATTGTCAAAACTGACTCGGATTTGAATCCAACCTCCTTCTAGAGATTCGTCATCTGCAAGGGGTACGCCAATTTGTAGCGAATTGGCAAGGCTGTTCCAATAGATTTTAGTGGGTGGGGCTAAGTCTTCCTGCCCAAAAAGGAAATTTGAAAAAAATAAAATCGATAGGACAATCGATTTCATTATTCTAGTCCCAATCTGATAATAATTCCTTAGCAAAATCCTGTTGTTCATAGTCTTCAACAGGTTCATCATCGGAAAGCGGGGTCGAAATCAATTTTTCCAATAATTTTATAGCCTGATCTCTTTGCCTATCCTTATGAAGGGCTCTAGCCAGATAAACAATTTGAGAAGGCGTGGGTGATCCGGTCTCATAAGCTAAGGTTAAAAATTTTACAGCTTCCTCATTACTTGGCCATGACAATAAAAATGGAATATATGGGGATTTAAAATGGACCGCTCCCAGCATAAAGTAACCACCACCATCCGAATAACCTGGGTCTAATTCAATAATTTTTTCCGAGTGTTCTCTCATCAGATCAGCAACGCCTTCTTTTGCAGCCGTCAGGATTCCATAAACTTCCGACCAACTTCCTAAATTTGCTAAATACCAATAGCGAACAGCAACTGATTCGGGATATTTTTCTACTAATTGCTCCGCAAGAGCTTTTCCTTCATTAAAAACTGATTTCTTGTCTGTTTTTGAATCAACAACAAATTTCCCTTTATAGTAATAACAGCGAAGCAAATAAACACCGGCATCCAATTCTTTATCTGGAATTTGCATTGATTTTTCAAATAACCTAATTGCAGAATTAATATGCTCGCTTTGAGCCACTTGACCCTTTGCACCTTCCGCTCGAGATTCATAAAAAGCAACACCATTATCAAATTTTGAAATTTCTCCATAAGAATATGAACAGTATAATATTAAACTGATAATTATTTTTACCATTGTATCCTCGAATTAAAAATATTCAATATAAGTAATTTTAATTTCACGTTTGAAATAATCAACTTTTTCTTCGTCAAATAACAAATTATTCAAATTTAACTCAAGGTGAAGAGATTCTACAATGGACCAGCGAATTGCCGCATTCAAATAACCCCCATTGGCAATTGACATTGTTTGAGCTGTTTTATCATTTTCATTCAATGCACTGTTGTATTCAATCAATAAAGAGAATTCCGGGTTTAATTCAATATCAATCCCAAAAAATAAATTGGGATCTTCATCTCCGTCTACTATTTCAATAAAATTATAATTAATTCCGGAATGAAGCCCCATATTTCCAAACGGAGATTTCCAATTTTTTGAAGCAGCGAGATATACTCCATATGCTTTCATATCATATCGCATTAATGAGTCATTATAATTTCCAAAACCCTGAGTGTTGACACCCAAAGCAATTCCCGGCATGTTTCTATTTTCATCAATAAGAAGGTATTTCAAACTCGCTTCAGGATGAGGATACCATCGTAAGTTATCATCTCCGATAAGGTTAGGTGATCCATAAGAAATTCCAAATTGGAAACGATCCGTAATTCCTGCACTTAACCCTAAAATCATACCCCCTTCATCTTGTATACGCATACCCAAGGAAAAACTACCTCGAGCCAAAGTTCCAGCGGTTGGGATTGTAATTAAATCTGTAGGCGGTGGGTATTCCTGTCCAAATACAAAAGTAATCATAAAGATTAGGTTGGCTATTTTTTGTTTATTCGCAATCATGGGGTTCAAAATGGTTTAGGATAAATTACATCTCCCATTCGGGAGGTCAAAGAGCGGACACGATGAATTGGGATTGTTAAAATATCTTCTTCGCTCTCCAACCGGAATTGCACACCGTTGTCAGTCAATTCCACAAAATCAATCATAAGTCGATTACCATTAACGATGATTAACTCATCCCAGAATGTTTTTGGTATAACACCGCCATGTGGAATTAAAATTCGATTTTCTTCAATTTCTTTTGCAATAATTTCAATTTCATCCAGAGTATTATGAGTTCGAGGGGGTGGGACTTTATATAATTCGTCCGCTGGTGCTTGATTGATTGCAACATTAGAAATCTTTTGCCCTTCTTTCCCAAATTCCCATATTTGAACAACTTCTGCCATAATATCAAACTTGTATTTAAATCTTCTGATGATTCTTCCGGAAGGTAACTCGCGCCATCTTTCTTCTGCTAGGCTTCCCAAATAATCATAATCCAATTCAATTTGTCCATATTTCTGTCCATCAATCGTTTCAAACAGAATTTTGGAAACATGTTCGCCATCTCCCAGGGTAAAATGGGTTCGTTGATCGGTAAATGTAAGGGGTTCATTTACTGGATACCTCCAAGTTCGGTATTCTTTTCCCCATGGCTCTGAGTCTCCTATTACGGTTAATCTAATATATTCACCCTGATCATTATATTCGCCGCGTTCAATCAATTGTCCATTTTTATTATATTTGAGCAATTCTCGTTTTTCAAGACTCCCTTTTTGAGAATATTTTTCAATTTTTAGTGGCAAATTATTTTCATTATAACTAACTGCTAAATGGCTTTCCCCTCGTCGATTTGTGGAAAGCATAGAAAGGTTTGACAAAAAATTATGATCGTTTTTAAAATACCGGATATAGGCCACATCCTCACCCTGTCCAAATAAACACGAGAGACTCATTACCAAGATTACTATTGAATTAAGTTGGGATTTCATTAATCTTCCGATTTGAGATCTTCGTCCAAAGAATTTGATAATTTGAATCTGTAAATCGCACCATTTCCTTTATCACATACATAAACCACGCCACGCTCATCAACTGTAACAGCTACCGGATCCATCATTATTGATATTGAATCGCTTGAAGATGCATACCCGGCATTTTTAAAAAATTGACCCCTTGAATTAAAGACAAGCACATGAGAATGGTCCTTATCTACAACGTAAATATTCTTATTGTTGTCAACTGCGATATCCAGTGGATTTGCATAAAAGGACGCATCCATAATATCATCCGCTTCAGGTTGAAATCCGGATAAATAAGTTGCAAAATCTCCTGATAGGTTTGGCATAATCATATGAACCGGGAAAAAATCACCTGATTGTGTATAATATATATTCCCATTATAATCCACATCAAGACTTAAGGGTTCATTTACTGTACCTGCACCCCGGCCATATCCTTTTACTGTTGCACCAAACTCACCAGTAAAGCCCCAGACTATATCTCCAGTTGTTAATTCTAAAATAAGGGATTTTTGGAAATCAATTTGAACAATTCGATGCTGTTTATTTACGCCACCATAATTATCTGTAACAAAGAGCATATTCTCATTGTCTGCTGGTGATGTTAACCCAGTGAATTTGCTGGAATCTGATTTATAATGAATATCTTTTAAAATATTTTTCTCATCTCGTCCATCAAAAAATAAATGAGGGTATAATAAAGAATCAATTATACCCTGATCATTTGAAAATACCGGTGCAGTCAATTCATATTCCGGATTATTTAGATAAGAAAGCCATGTACCAGACCCAATAGTATCAATTATCACAGCACCTGACTCAATATGTAAAAATGAACCACTGATTGAAACTCGGCTAATTCCAACCGAATTCCAGTATTGGTTCCAAACAAAAACACGTTGAGATCCATCAATAAAAAACACATTCATTTTTTTATCAATATCAACATCGATGGGAGTTATGGCTGCATTCTCATGATCCTTCAACTGCTTTAGCATTTCAAAACCATCTGGTACATCTCCATCTTGGCTGAATACATGGATAGATTGAGATCCACTGTCTGCCACAAAAACTCTCCCATCCTGCGCAATGGATATCTCCACCGGCTGAATGATCCCATATGTATTATCCCATACAGGACTTAATTGTAAATAGGTCGTATCACCCGCACCAAACTCACCCGTGTTAGCTGTGTTAATATTTTCTGGGATTACAAATTTGTCCACACAAGAACTCATGATGACCATGGTGGTTGTTAATAGGGGTAAAAAGATTTTCATTAGAATGAAAACCCTATACTAAATCGTTTTGGATCAGAAAGATGTTTGAAATTAGCATATCCGTAGTCTGCACGAATTTTAATGGAGCCAATCGGAACAATCAACCCCGCACCCAAGGTTAGATTCTCCTCATTTTTATTGAATTTATACCCGCAACGCAGAAATAACATATTCATAAAGGTGTACTCCACACCAGTCACAATATATTCTGCATTATCCACTGGATGATTCAACTGGAGTGAAATTGTCAAATGCTGATTTTCTTTTTCAATAGGATCGATCGCACCGCCAACGCGAAACATGGTTGGAGGTGAAAATGATTCAAAATCAGTGAATTCTTCAATTTCATCTCCTGAACCTCTATCTAAAATTCTTTTGAGATAGGTTCCATTGGGCCCTGCCTGTTTCCCAAAATGGGAAAGAGAAGCACAAAACCTGAGGGACTTATACCCAGTCCAATAGAAGGTTCCTACATCCATAAGAACTGCCTCCATAGTATAGTTTTCAAGGACTTCTGATACATGCTTCAATGTAATGCCAAAACTAAACCTATCCGTCATCCTGGCACCGTAAGTCACACCAAAAAACCGATCCTGAAATGTAAAATAATTCCCCGTACCATCCGGATGAAATTCTGTCGTTTCCATCATGGGAGCCATATGAAGAATTCCACCACTCAATCCCAGGTAGTAACGACCTTTGATATGCCTGGTAATTGCAAAATAATCATAATTGATTTCTGCAGGCCATTGGATTTGTGAAATGGCAACTTCAGTTTGATCCAATTGGGCAATGGATGCTGGATTATAATAAATGCTCGATGCATCCTGATTTAAAGCAACCACAGATTCACCCATTCCAACCGCTCGAGCACTTACACCAATATTTAAAAAAGAAAATACAGATGTTCCTGCGCGCTGTCCACCCAAAATCGGGAATAGATTTTGTCCCACACATATGGAAAATAAAAATAGAGAAAAAATGAGATATTTAATTTTATTCATTAAAAAATAACCTGAAATCCTAATTCCATTGAACGGGGTCGATTAAATCTAGAAGGATCCAGATTTGGATTCGGGCTGTTTGCCAAATGGTATCCATAAATTTCACCAGGGTTATACCCACGCCCTGTATATGGATTAATCCTTCGAGGAATCTCAGCATTCAATAAGTTTTCAATCTCAAAATACGTTTTAATCTTAAACCTGCTAACATAAATTGTTTTATAGATCTTTAAATCAATATTCTTTTTTGGATCCAGACTAAGGTAGGCAAATGGTCGATCATCTTCTCTAGGGCCATCAAAATATGGACGTTCATTTATTAAAACGGTATCTTGTATGATAGAACGAGTATATCGTCGCCCAGATTCATATTCGAATCTTGCACTCGCTCCCCAGTTTTTTGGATGATTGTAAGATAAATTCGTGAAAAAATGCAATGGGCGGTCCCAACTCATAAAATTTTCACCCAAAGGTTTTTCAGACAATTGTCCTGCTTGAACCAACAGGTTATCCAATGGAGAAGAACTTTTTCCAGTAATAATGCTGTAATTAAAATTCACGTCCACATACCAGTTTTGCCACAACCTGCTTTTTAGAATGGCTTCGACTCCCCGTGCCCGTGCATAATCTGCGTTGAAATACATATTAAAGGATAAATGAGCAAATTTTGGATTTGATGGACGAATAGTTTGGGATGTTTCATAATCAAACATATCCTTCCAGTAAGCTTTCAACTCTAGAACCTGGTCTTCACTGAAACGATGCTTGACCCCTAATTCATACTGGACGGTAGTTTTTGGATTTAGGTTTGGATTCCCGAATACCTGATAAGTTGATTGAGATTTTGAATTGATTTTGGCATACACATATTGAAAAGTTGGAAGCTGAGAAAAATGACCATAATAAAAATAAAGAACATCATTATTTGTTATTGGGTGTGAAATACCAAAACGGGGACTCAAACGAGCTTTCATTTTGAATGGTTCTCCAGCCCAAGGAAAATCAAATGTTTCTTTTTCAAAAATATCTCGAGCATCATCCGTAATTATAATATTACTGGTATCATTAATCGCATCTTCCACATATCGACCCGGAATCCAATAATCAGTACGGACGCCCAAGTTTAATGTCATTCCTTCAAAAATAATTCGATCTTGGAAATAAAAAGCGCCAAAATATGTTTTAGCTTTATAACTATCATAATTTGCACCAAATCCAGATGATCCACTCCAAGGTTCATCAATATCTAAAACCTGGATATTTGTAATAGTATGTTCAAATCCCATTTTTAATTTGTGTTGGGATAGAGTATGATAGACCCAATCTAAATCCATCCGGGTATTTTCACTTGATAGATCATACCATTCTGGCGCAAATCCTGTATCATAGAATTCATCCCCATACGTGATATGGATATTCCCGTCCTGATCCGTATCATCAATATTATAATTAATTGGTTCTAAATCCAGACGTTCCTGATAATCAGTCCATAATAGATCCTGGACTGCACTGTGCTCCATGGTCATGAATTTCCCAAAAGTGACCTCATAAAAGGATCGATTAGAAAGAGTATGGGTCCAATGCATATTTAGCAATCTTGTATCCCGGGTGATTGTATTATAATTATCGAGGATATTTTTATATCGATAAGGAAAATAGGTAGATGCAAATGCTCTTGGCATATAGTAGCCCTGATTAATGTTCATGGATACATCATAGGATAATGATAATTTTTTCTTCGGAGTAAGTGCCCATGTCATTTTATAAAGAAAATGCCAATCATTATTTTCTCTTTGTGCTAATGCATCCATTAATTCATCAGCTTTTTCTTCAGAGATTAGGGATGATGACCAATTTCGATGAGGATACAACTTTGAAGCAACGGGGAGATTCCCATCATACATTTTTCCAAAACCGCTCAAGAAAAATGAAAAATTTCCCGGCAATTCAGTACCTAATAACCTAGGTAGAGTTTCCAGAAAAAGATCCGGACCCCCTAAATTGAATTCGATTCGATCCGAACTGAAATGGTCCGCTTGGAACCTATCGCTGGCAAACTTAATGGCGCCTTCATAATGGTCCCGTCCCTCTTTCAGTTTAATATTGACGATTCCTGACATTGCTTGGCCATATTCAGCGTTATATCCGCCTGTTATAATTTCTAATTCCTCGATAGCATCCACATTGATAAACAGATTTCCCGAATAGCCTGATAAAGGATCTTTAACAGAAAAACCATCAACCACGAACATCGTTTCATCTATGCGACCGCCACGGATATGTATCTCATTATCCTGAGTTGTTACACCGATCTGGTCTGATAAAATATCAGCAACGCTTGAAACAACTTTATTCTCAATATCTTCCTTTCTCACTCTGGCCATTGAAGATGTTTCATTCACATCAAACAGAGGCTTTTTCCCCATGACCACCACATCCTCTCCAAAGCTCAATACCGTTTCCTCAAGATCGAAATCATGGCTGACTTTTTCACCTCCCAGCACTTTAACACCTGTTTTCAATATTACTTTATACCCAATCATGGATATTTCAATATCATAACTTCCCTGAGATATATTTTGAATTCGATAATCACCGTTTAATCCTGAAGCCGTACCATAGTAGGTTCCCTTAACAATAACGTTAACACCTGGCAACCCTTCACCCGTTTTTGCATCTTTTACATGACCCATTATCGTTCCAGTACTTTGAGCCATTAATAAAAAGGGTATAAAAAATATAAGGAATTTTTTCACTCAGTAAATTCCTCTTCAATTAAATATTTTAAAAATTTTCCAGCAGAACCATTCCCATCCATGACAGGTTGAGAACCATCATGAAATGGCAATACCATTAAAACAACTTTCCCGGATAATTCAACGGGAGATACTTCAAATTGACCCATAGCGCAAACAGGTGGGTTCCCCTCCCAATAATCACCACTTCCTGGATCTGCCATCTGATATAAAAAAGACATTATCTTAAAAGTTTCCTCTGCCAATTCTCCATCTTCATAAATATTTGGATAAATGGCTTTTAATCGATTTCCAATTGTATAAC
This sequence comes from Fidelibacterota bacterium, assembly GCA_029936885.1. Taxonomy (GTDB): domain Bacteria; phylum Fidelibacterota; class Marinisomatia; order Marinisomatales; family UBA1611. Next base: position 17,201 of record JAPYRR010000025.1, read on the forward strand.
TTGTCCGTAGATCTAAAGAGGAATCAACAAGTGATAATACATCTCTATTCGGATAAAGACGCCCAGTTGGGTTAATGATCCTGACACTGTCTAAAGGGAACCAAACAAAAGTTGAATCTCTTCTCCAATATTGCGGAGCATTCATAAAAAAGTTACCACCACCATAAATGAAAGATTGAATACTTGCACCGGCGTCAGGATAGGTTTCACTTCCTGTATTCGCACCAAACCAAATTATATTTTTAAAATAATTCAGGTTTGCTGAAACATCAGTAGATGAATAAGGTAATTCATCTCCAATCTCCCAAACGGAGTAAGCATTGACGCCCATGAGTGTATCCAAAATAGATTCATACCAATATAAAGCTGTGTTATTCCCATCTTGTGGAAAATCATCAACCAGAAGAATATCGCCAATAACCGGTTTGACTTTCCAGACCTGTGCTTGATCAAGATTGGATGAGTCAGGAAAAAATATTATTTCACTTTCCGCACCGGCAATATCCTGGCATTTTAAGAAAATAGTATGAATTCCAGATTCAATTGCCGTAAGGGTAATGCTGGAAACATCACCATCCAATCTTGTCCAACAAGTTTCGCATGTATCATCTAATGTGTAAAAAATGTCTGTGATTGTTTCATTGCCATCTTGATCATACAGATCCCAAATAAATGTTCGGGTTGGGAAGGTGAAACTGGTATCGCTTCCAATATCACTGATCTGGGGATTAGATAAATACCGGAAGGAAATTTCCGGGGCAGAATTTTTTATGGGTACAACCAGTTTTGAAGGAGAAACATCCTCCAGCCCCGAATCATCCAACGCTTTTACTTCAAACCAGAAAACATCTAATTCGGTTTCAATGGGAACATAGAACACACCGCTTTCAAGATCTGTATAAGTCCAAACAGAATCTGTATTCCAACGATAATAATAACCTATAACATTGCCATCCGGATCTTCACCCCACCAACTCAGCTCCTGCCTGCTTGTTGTAATTGTTGTAAATGCCTGGTCTAATGTATCCCAGACAATTCCTGAATCGGGTACTTCATCAATTGCATAAATGTTATTTCCCAAAGAATCTACCGATGCATAGATCGTATCAATAGCAATTAGGGACAAATAGGTTTCCGGTGATGTGGGATCAACGGGGTCAGATAGGTCATCATACTCCCACCTATTACAAGACCAACTAAGGCATAAAAGAATTAATAGATTTAAACGAAAAGTGCGCATTTGGCATTAAAAAGGGCGGGGAAAATTCCCCGCCCTTTTTAACCATTATTTAACTAATAGCATTTTCTTATCAGCGATGAAATCTCCGGCCTTAATCCGGTAGATGTACATCCCAGATGCAACTTTGTGACCGGCATTATCTAAGCCATCCCAGTTCACAACATGAAAACCCGGGCGAAAGGATTCACCGTTCACAAGTGTTCGAACCTGGCGACCCATAACATCATAAATGATCAACTTCACATTTTCCTGTCCACCCACAGAGAAGCGGATTTGTGTCTCCGGGTTAAATGGATTTGGAAAATTTTCATGAAGAGCATAGTCATATGGATTTACCTGTACGTCATCATCAATACCAACCATTTGGCCTAAGTCTGCAAGATCACGAATTTGGAGCTTATAGGTTCCAAAACTGAAATTGAAGATGCCCATGACATATTCCAATTCCTGACCATCTTCTAGATCACTCATGAAATTGTCTGCTGCCATGGTTGCCATGTCATCATCGATCAACATTTCTGAACCTGTGGCATCCGTGACTGACCAATCATATTGGTTAACAGAAGATATTGTCACATTATTGATCTTAACCAAAACACCTTCATAAGATTCAACCTCTTCTCCTGTTTGAGACAGGTCTCTGCAACTTGCTATGGTCGGAGCAGGAATATCATTGCCACTTGAAAGGACAGTTACATCTGAATCAATCAGCCTTGTATTCCCAGTGTTCTGAAATGCAAAGTCGGGGTCATAATCCGTAACCATTCCAGTTACAGAAACTTCATCACCTCGTGTTAATTCTACCATATCTTCAGTATCAAAAACCAAACCGTTCCATTGACCCGTGCCATCCTGAAAGGCATAAGAACTATAAGCGCTGTTATACTGAGCTGTATCAGCCGTGACGATTCCAGTCAGGGTTACATCACATCCTTCATATAAGGTGTTACCTGATGGCCATGGTGTTTGCTGAATAAGGCCAATGGTTAGAACATCTACCACATGGAATCCCAATTGATCGTGATCCACGTCATTTGGAAACATACTGGACTTTGGCTCAGACTGTTCTCCACCATCATCGGTAGCTGTAATGTAATAATAGATTTCATCCCCATCAGAAACAGGAATTACACCTGTAAAAGTGGAATCATCGGCTGTCTCCATTGTTACTGATTGATAGGTGCCGCCTCCATCAATGGAGTAATGTACCAAAGCTTCTGCTATGGACGTATTATCTGTTATTACACAAGAAACTGCAACTTCAGAGTCACTTGATGTTGGTGTACAGGGATCCCGTGACAAATCCCGAATTGACGGAGGACCTGCACCAAAAACAATGTCATCTGCATAAAGCGGACACAGTTTATAAGCGGTTGAATCTGCATTGCTTCCATAATGATGATAGAGCCAACCTTCAATAGATTGAACCAATGATCCCACTGGTGGTGGACCAATTTCACCAAAGAAAACCTGTAGGCTATCAGAATCGTCATCTATGAGGACAGATCCTGTACCATCATCTACAGCAAAGACTTCAAAATTCAAATCGTTGTTTGTTACAATTCCATCTTCAACTCGAACCATTACATTTCCCCATTGTTCAGCCTCAGTAGGCCAACGAAGATCGCCTGTATTTACTGTGTCGATTATAGGAAGTGGTTGTTCAAAATCAAGGATATTGATATTGTCAGTTACAAAAAGTTCTGTCATATTCGCAGGACCTGTAGTGTACTCATCAATGAACCCTGTTACCTGAACCAAATCGCCTTCAAATAGGACCGGAAAAGCCGTACTATCAGGGCTATAGGTTAGAATACCACTCCATGGACCGCCATTTGGATCAGCATAAATAAATTTCACGCCGTCTCCTGCATAGCTAAGTCCTGTTGGCATAGTAACGATTCCTTCCAACATCACAGTATCGCCATACATGTAGGACATGTCCGATTCTTCATCTTCACCAGCTTTTATTAGATCACTATAAAGTACTTGCTGAATGCGTTGAATACGAATTGGGTCACCATCGGCTTC
>JAPYRR010000026.1 GCA_029936885.1 Fidelibacterota bacterium
GAATATTTTGCTCTATGTCAATGGGTGAATTCAATGACTTTACTCATATTTTTAGTATTTCATTTTTTGATTTTCTTGATTACCTGTCTTCCAAATACATGCTGCCCATTGGCGGGATGCTTACTGCAGTATTTGTATTATTTCGGTGGGGTATTCCGAATTTTATTGTTGAAATGGTTGTTGGGATGGATAATCCAAATGTGAACCCTGTATTCGTTCGGATCTTATTTGCAGTTTCCGCAACCGTGGTGGGTTTTATCTTGTTGAACGAGATCATTGCCACCATTACCGGAACCCCAATCGTTGGATAAGCTATGATCATAGAACGAATTTTCCCACCTCATTCTGTCAGATATAATAAATGGCGTAAATCATTTTCACGGTTAGGTGAATTCTTAGATACTAAAGGGTTGATTCAACTATTCGCTATTTGGACATTAACGGTATCTGGAATTGTTTTGCAAATGGGTACAACAGATCGATTTGTATATTGGGATTGGAATGGATGGCTCGTTGGAATTATTAAACTTGCGTTTGTGACAGGTTTATTCTTTTTGGTGTTTAAACCTAAGGAATTGTGGGTTGCAGGTAAAAAACGTTTAAATAATAATGAATTAGTTACCCACACATTGATAGCAGTTCTATTTTTATTGATTGGGTGGATTAGTTCAGATAGTTCATTGGGTGGTTTGCTTCAAATATTTCCGTATTCACTTTCTTTCTTAGGTGTGTTACTTATTTACCAATTTGTGATTGAATTTGATGTAACAAAAGGAGAGTGGTTTAACGTTCAATGGGATAAAAAGATCTTCTTTTTACTTAGATCGACTCTTCTCATTTTTATATCAGTATTATTGGGATTCTATTTTAATGATCCAATCATTAGTACTGCGAGTATGGTTGCTATTCCTTTTCCACTTATTGCTCTAATTTGGCCTAGCCACGTTCGCCATTTACAACGTGCCCGGTTTTATCCGTTATTTATATTTGCCATGTTCGTTTGTGTCCGTGCCCCATGGTTTTTAATCCCTTTAGCAGGACTTTTTTATACTTTTAGAACGGTAAATTATTTCAGATATGGAATAGTGTATCCTTCTTTTGGCGTTAATCTTCCTGAAAATATTTAATAAATGATTGATGTTATAATTGTTGGGGCCGGCCCTGCTGGTGCGACGGCTGCATTATATGCACAAAAATTAAATCTTAATTGTATTTTGCTAGATAAAGCGGTGTTTCCCAGAGATAAGATTTGTGGGGATGCATTATCGGGGAAAAGTGTTCGAATCATGCGTGAGCTAGGCCTCTTAGATGATGTAGAAAAATTAGAAGGCTCTGAGATCAATCGTATAACATTTGGAAGTCCGAACAATAAACAATTTGATATTCATCTGAAAGGAACAAAGAATAAAAACCATATTACAAAAGGGTTTGTGATTCCCCGGAAGATCTTTGACAATTATATGTTTGATAAAGCGGCTTCAGTGACGGAAACCCGTCAAGGATTCACCGTTCAGGATCTGATTCTAGAAAATGATCACGTTGTCGGTATCGTTGGCAAAAACAAAAATGGAAATGTAGAAGAATTTCGTGCTCCAATAGTAATGGGTTGCGATGGGTCAAATTCTATTATTGCAAGAAAATTGGGTCTCTATGAAATGGATATGGAAAATACTTCGGTGGCTGTTCGTTGTTATTATGAAGGGGTAAAAGATCTTACTGACCAGATAGAACTCCATTATGTGAAAGAAGTAAATCCCGGTTATTTCTGGCTTTTTCCTGCTGGTGAAGGACGTGCAAATATTGGTATCGGATTGAGTAAAAGTGATATGAAAAAGGAAAAACGAACTTTAAGACAAATCATGGATGAAGTGACTCAGTCTGATTATTTTAAAGAACGATTCGCTGATGCTAAACAATTAGAAAGACCTGTTGGGTGGAATTTACCTCTTGGGAGTTCCCACAGAAAAAACTATGGCAATGGTTTTATGCTTTTGGGGGATGCTGCAGGCCTCGTTGATCCATTTACAGGAGAAGGTATTGGCAATGCAATGGTCTCAGGTCAATATGCTATGGAAGTTGCTGCTAAATCAAAATTATCAGGTGATTATTCAAAACATGCATTCGCTGAATATGACGAATTACTTTGGGGAGAAGTAGGGAAAGAGTTAAGAACGAGTACAAAACTACAAAGCCTTGCGAGATCAAAATTTTTACTTAATTTTGTTATCAATCGTGCTGCACGAAATGAAGAAGTACAAAATATTATTTCCGGTATGCTATCCAATGAAATTCCAAAAGATGAACTGAATGGCCCATTGTTTTATCTAAAAATACTCTTTTCTTAATTGGAGAAAATTTTGGACAGAAAAGAATTACTTAAAATATTTAATTTATCCCGATTTACAGCATTTGATTTTGAAACCACAGGTTTAGATCCAAATAATGATCGAATCATTGAAATTGCTGCAATTCGATTTGAAGATGGAATCATAACTGATCGCTATGTAGAATTAATAAATCCGGAACGACCTATCTCCACCATGATTACCGAAATTACAGGAATTTCCAATGCCATGGTTCAAAGGTCACCAACGGAAGAATCTATTATCGATGATTTTCTCCATTTTCTTGGTGATGATCCACTTGTTGCACACAATATTCATTTTGATGAAAAATTCCTGAATCAAATGTGCACGCGGTTAGGGCGAAGTGAAGGTGACCATAGAAAATATGATACTTTACAATTGTCTCGTAGTATGTTTTTTGAACAACCTGTTTTTAATCTGGGTGCATTATCTGAGTTCTTTGGTCTCTCCGCTAAAGGTGCTCACCGTGCTGAAAAGGATACCGAAAATACGGGTTTGATTTTTCTTGAAATGTTGGATGAATTAGCCACATATCCATTGGAAATAATATCAAAAGTTATTGCATTTGTTAGAGGCACTGATATTCCAAACCAGCAGTTATATATTGATCTCGGAAATGAATTGACACGTAGAGGAGATCTTAAATCTGGATTACTTACTAAATCAGAACGTCAAAATTTTAAATGGAATACATTTAAATGTGACGGCTCAAGAAATATTAACCAATTATCAGCAGAAGAAGTTTTTGGTCCCGAAGGTCTTCTGAAAAATGTACACCCAAATTTTGAAAGTCGACCCAATCAATCAAAATATGCATCACTCTCAGAAGAATTATTAACTAATGAAAAAGGTGTTGGCGTTGTAGAAGCTGGGACTGGATTGGGAAAATCTATGGCATATCTTTTCGGCGCATTTAAAAATTCCATTAATATGGAAGAAGAAGGACCAACAGTTATTGCTTGTCATACTAAACATCTTCAAGATCAATTATTTTATAAAGATCTTCCTCAGCTAGCCGAAACATTAGATGTCCCTATTAAGGCAGTCATGATGAAAGGTAGGAATAATTATATTTGTAAAACTAGACTTGATTGGCTTATATCAGATTCGAAAACTCTGGACTCTTTAGATGTTGAAGCATTGATTCCTATTTTATTTTGGATGAATTGGACAAAAACAGGTGATTTATCGGAATGTTCGGGGTTTTTTAATGCTCGAAGAACATGGTTAAAATCAACATTTTGTAGTGAACCCGGATTTTGTACCGGTGAAGTGTGTAATCGGCATAATGGATGTTATTATGGAAGATTGAAAAAAGCCATTTTTCAGGCACATATCATTGTAGTAAATCATTCTCTTTTAATGACGGATGCAGCACAACCTGGGTTTTTACCAACGTTTAATTCTGTTATTGTTGATGAGGCGCATAATCTTGTCAAATCGGCTTATGATCAATTCAAGACCGATTGGAGTGAGCAAGGTACATCTTATTTACTTCAATCTGTTGATCCATCTTACCCAAGGTCTGCACGGTGGAATAATATTATTCACCGGATCAGTGAAATGGAGCCTAGCGTTGGAAAATTGAGAGATGATTTAAAAGAGGGAGTTAAGCAAGCTCAAAAAAGTTTAAAAGAATTTATGATGGCTTTAGCTGATGACAATCATAACAGGTTTACACCGTCTAAAGCTTATCAGGATAAACCAATTCTAGGTCAATTAGAAAAGGTTTATGCTGCAGTTAATCTTGATATCTATGCTATGAAACAAAGTCTAGAAGTTGTTTTTAGAATATTAGAGAGACTTCGGAAGGCTGTTTTAGAATTTGATCCCACTCGAATGGATTTTCCGGTTCTCCATTCTGTGTTAGATCGCGGAGTAGAAACCATCAGTGGTTTAATGACATCTTTAATCAGGTTAACTGAAAACCAAGATCATGATTGGGTTTATTGGATGGAAGGTGAATATCGGAATCCTAATACATCTAGAGAACAATTAATCCTATCGCTTCATGCTTCATTAATTGATGTCGCTGAAACGTTAAACGGAAAATTCTTTAAACGGTTCGATCATTGTTTTTTAACATCTGCAACTTTAAAGGTAAATAATTCTTTTGACTATTTTTTACGACGGGTTGGTCTGGATGATTTTGACAATATTAAAACGAAAGAATTTCTAAGCCCATTTCTTTATAATGAGCAAGTTATGTATCATCAATATGGTGGTGCCAGAGAAATGTCAAATGATCCATCCATGATTGGAGACTTAGTATATCATTTACATAAAAGTATTGGTAAAAGGATTATGGTCCTATTTACTTCAAGGAAATCTTTAACAGATACAGCCAATTATATCAAAGGAAAACCTGGAGGTAGGGATTTACCTTTATTCGCCCAAGTTCGTGGCGCTTCCCGTCCTGGAATTATTAAAGGAATGCACCAAAACCCGAATGGAATCCTATTTGGGACCAATAGCTTCTGGGAGGGTGTTGATTTCCCGGGGGATCTATTGGAAATCTTAATATTAGTCAAACTTCCTTTCGATGTACCCTCCGAGCCTTTGATAAAATCTTATTCTGAATTTTTAAGTCGGCAGGGCGCTAATAGTTTTATGGAATATACTGTACCTGAATGTGCAATCCGATTCCGACAGGGGTTTGGCAGGTTAATAAGAACCACTTATGATGAAGGTAAATTTATTTGCCTCGATAATAGGATTGTTACAAAGCGATATGGTGAAATATTTGCACGATCATTACCTGTTGAAATGATCCCTTTTTCTGAAGTGGATTCTATTCGGTAAGAATGTCTGACCATTAATTGGGAAGTGAAATGTATTCTGCAATGTACATTCAATTGAGTTACTTTTAATTCATGAAAACAACTCGAACATTATTTGGATTAAAATGATACAAAATCATAAATTAACCAATGGAAACCCTACGTATTTCAACTCGATCCTTTACCTACAAGGATTTTGCCCCACTTTTTAAGAGTAATGTTCGCGTCTCACTAACGAAAGATTCGCTGAATAATATCGAACGTTCCCATAAGCGACTCCTTGCTAAAATAGAAAGTGGTGAAACGATTTATGGAGTTAATACTGGCTTTGGAAATCTGAGTCAGATTAGAATAGATCCAAAGGATCAAAAACAATTACAACTCAATTTAGTTCGAAGCCATGCATCTGGGGTGGGCAATCCGCTTGAGCCGGGATTAGTTCGATCCATTTTAATTTTAAAATTATTAACCTATACAAAAGGATACAGCGGTATTCGGCCTGTCGTTGTTGAAAAGATTGTCCAATTTTTAAATAAAGATATTCTCCCCGTCATTCCTGAAAAAGGTTCTGTAGGTGCCAGTGGCGACCTTGCTCCGTTGGGTCATATGGCTCTTGCATTAATCGGTGAAGGTAGCGTTTTTTATCAAGGGAAGAAAATGATGACTAAAACTGCGTTATCAATAGCTCGAGTTAAACCCTTGGTTTTAAAACAGAAAGAAGGATTGAGTCTCATTAATGGAACACAAGTGTCTACGGCAATCGGGATTAAAGGATTATTAGAAGGTGATAATTTATTAAAAACTGCGGATATTGCAGGTGCACTATCTGTCGAGAATAGTTTTGCAAGCCGAAAGGTATTTCGTAAAGATATTCATGAAACTAAAATGCATCCAGGGCAACAATTAGTTGCTCGGAATGTGTATAAACTCTTAAATGGTAGTAAAATCGTTCAATCGCATTCTAATTGCGGGATAGTTCAGGATCCATATAGTTTTCGATGTATCCCACACATTCATGGCGCAGTAAGGGATACATTCGTAAATGCAGCATCTATGATAAATAATGAAATTAATAGTGTTAGTGATAATCCATTAGTTTTAGAAAATGGTGATATTGTGAGTTCCGGACATTTCCATGCAGAGCATGTGGCTCAAGCGATGGATTTCCTTGCTATTGGATTTTCAGAGTTAGGTGCTATTTCCGAAAGGCGGTCTCATTATTTTATGAAAGGTGTAAAATCGAAATTTGAACCATTTGTAACTAAAAACCCTGGTGTTGAATCGGGATATATGATAGCGCACGTAACTGCAACTTCGTTGGCATCTGAAAATAAAACCTTAGCACACCCAGCAAGTGTAGATTCATTATCAACGTCGGGTGGTCAGGAGGATTTGGTAAGTATGGCGCCGTGGGCAGGAATGAAACTTTTACAAATTCAACAAAATGTAAGATATATAATTGCAGTGGAACTAATTATTGCTGGTGCGGCAAATAATATTGCATCTGAAAAAATAAGATCTGGTAAAGGAACTGGGATTGTATTAAAAATTTTATCATCAACCTGTAATTATGAAAATGGCGATCGAATTTTATCTGGAGAAATAGAATCGATTGCAAAAGTGATTAAGAATGGTGAACTCGTAAACGCTGTAACAAAACAAATTTTTATGGAGTAAATGTGAAAAATCGTCCCCCTTTTAATCTTGCTTTAACTTTTGATGATGTTCTTTTGGTGCCTCAGGCATCGTCTATATTGCCACGAGATGTAGAACTTATCACTCGACTCACTAAAAATATCTCATTGAATATTCCGATCCTGAGCGCGGCTATGGATACCGTAACTGAGAGCGGAATGGCTATTTCCCTTGCTAGATCAGGAGGAATGGGCATCATCCATAAAAACTTATCCATTGAAAACCAGGCAAATATGGTGGATCGAGTTAAAAGGTCTGAAAGCGGGATGATCTTGAATCCAATTACCGTAAATGTTTCCGATACGATAGCAGGAGCAAAGAAAATAATGGCTGATTATAAAATCAGTGGACTCCCTGTTGTAGATAAGGATCGTTTGGTCGGTATTATCACCAATCGAGATATTCGATTTGAAACAGATAACTCATTAGCAGTATCTGTTAGAATGACCTCAGAAAATTTAGTCACTGTCCCAATTGGAACATCTCTAGAAAAAGCAAAAATAATACTTCAAAAGCATCGAATTGAAAAATTACTTGTTATTGATTCTGATGGAAACCTATCGGGACTGATTACTGTGAAAGATATTCAAAAGAAAGAAGATTTTCCTGATGCTTGTAAAGATGGAAATGGAAGGTTAAGGGTCGGCGCTGCAATTGGTGTTTCTGGTGATGCACTTGATCGTGCAGGTGCCCTCGCAGATGTAGAAGTGGATGCGATTGTAATTGACACAGCTCATGGGCATTCAAAAGGTGTTTTAAACTCAATTTCTAATATTAAAAGCACCTTTAGTAATCTTGAAGTCATTGCAGGGAATGTTGCGACTGGGGACGGTGCAAAAGCTTTAATTGATGCAGGCGTAGATTGTGTAAAAGTTGGAATTGGCGCAGGTGCCAGTTGTACCACTCGGGTGATTGCTGGTGTAGGTGTACCTCAACTGACTGCCATCATGGATGCTGTGGATGCCACTCGTAAATTGGGTATACCCGTCATTGCGGATGGAGGACTACGTTATAGTGGAGATATTGCAAAAGCATTGGCAGCGGGAGCAGATTCCGTCATGTTAGGTAGTATGCTGGCTGGTATGGATGAAAGTCCTGGTGAATCAATTCTATATGAAGGACGTCAATATAAATCCTATCGTGGAATGGGATCTATGGGTGCAATGCAAAAAGGAAGTGGAGATCGATATTTTCAGGAAGGTGCTGAAGCAACAAAACTCGTCCCTGAAGGGATTGAGGGAATGGTCCCCTATCGAGGAACTGTTAGTAATACAATCCACCAGTTAATAGGGGGTGTGCGATCTTCTATGGGATACTGTGGATGTAAAACAATTTCAGAATTTGGGGAAAATTCAAATTTTGTTCAAATCACTGCATCAGGTGTAAAAGAAAACCACCCACATGAAGTCAGAATCGTTAAGGAAGCCCCTAACTATCAAATCTCAGATGGGTGATAATTTATAATAAAACTAAATTAACTCAGTGAGTTTACATGACGGGTAATTTGAGCCTTTCGACGCGATCCCGTATTTTTGTGAATAAGATTTTTACTCACTGCTTTATCAATAACACTTACAGCTGCAGTATACACTTTGTCAGCATCAGCTTTGGTTGTTGCCGATAAAACTTTTTTAATATGGGTACGAAGACGAGACATACTATCAATGTTTCTTGCACGTCTTTTGATATCTTGGCGTTCCCGCTTAATTTGTTGCGGATGTCTATCCATTTAATAAATTTCCTTTAGTTTAAAGCCCGTAAAATTACACCAAATTTAATCTCCGAGTCAATAAACTGTTATCATTGTTGTAACAAAAATAATCATAAATCAATATAGAGATTATTTATATAATCATTCGTTATATTTATGTTGATCAGAATTTGATAAATGAAAAGGACGCTGTAATTTTTATCATGAAGAAAATTGAATTATTACAATCTGTATCCATTTTTTGGGATCTTACAGAAGACGAGCTTGGACACATTTCCAAAAAAATGGTGTCTAAGTCATTTGAAACCGGACGCATGATACTCTTGGAAGAAGCTGAAGGGGAACAATGTTTTTTTGTGACAAAAGGCAGTGTGAAAATCACTCGTATTAATAAAAGAGGACAAGAAGTTATTCTAGCCATTTTGCGTGATGGAGATTTTTTTGGTGAAATGTCTCTGCTAGATGGTGAGTCAAGGTCTGCTAATGTTGTTGCCCTAGAAGAAACTGAAGTGCTAACACTAAATCGAAAAGATTTTTTAGGTGTATTGGAGGAGTATCCACAAATTGCAATTTTATTATTGAAAGAAATGGCACATCGATTACGTAAAAGTGATCGACAAATTGCAAGTCTATCCTTAAGTGCAGCAGAAAAGAGAATTGCACTCTGCATTCTTAGAATTGCGGAAGAACAGGGAGTTATCCAAAGAGGATTTGTCAGTATTCCTAAAGCGCCCATTCAACAAGATATCGCGAATATGTCAGGCACATCAAGGGAAACAGTGTCCAGAGCGTTAAAACTGCTTGAGAAAGAGGGATTTGTCCAACGCAATGGAAGAGAGCTTATTATAAATGATTATAATCGATTTATTAAGGAATTTGATTCTTAGATGCCCCAATCACTTATACCTGGGATTCTATCAAATGATACAGGGTCTATTTCCAGAGCCATTACACTGATTGAAAATGATTTACCAATACCAGACTCTTTTTTTAGTGATCTCCACGGAAATTCATCTCATTCGATTCGGATTGGTATTACAGGTCCCCCTGGTGCTGGAAAAAGTACTCTCACAAATGAATTAATTGAGACGATCCTATCTAATAATAAAACTGTCGGCGTTATTGCCGTAGATCCAACAAGCCCTTTTACAGGTGGCGCACTATTGGGTGATCGAGTCAGAATGAATAAATATATTTGGGATAATCGAGTGTTTATTCGTTCTATGGGAAGTCACGGTGATTTAGGTGGCTTAGCAAGAAAAGCACAGGAAGCAGGTGATGTATTAGCTGCAAGTGGAAAGGATATTATTTTATTTGAAACTGTTGGCGTGGGACAAGGGGAACATGATGTAGCAAAAGCTGCAGACCTTACAATTGTAATTCTCGTCCCCGAATCCGGAGATGAAATTCAACTTATGAAAGCAGGACTTATAGAAATTGCTGATCTATTTGTAATTAATAAATCTGATCGAGATGGGGCAAATAGGATTTCATCTCTATTAAAAAATATTCTTCACAATTTCACGTCTCGGGATAAAATTGAACCACCGGTGTTTAACACGATTGCTAGCCGTGGAGAAGGTATTGTAGAATTATTTATAGGGATTCAGGATCATTTAAAATTAATGTCTGATAAAGGGTTATTAAATGATCGCCGCTTAATGCGATATCGGAGTAGAGTTTCTGACCTCATTCGGGAAAGTCTAGAAAAAGGATTTTGGACTGAAGAAAAAATATCTTTACTCAATAAAACCACAGAAACATTGAACTCAATTAAATCTGCTCCGGTAATTATGGCACAAGAAATGATGGCTAAACAATAGAATGAATGCTGAAACGCCCAAAGAAATGGGATTCTTAGACCATCTTGAAGAATTAAGATGGCGACTTGTAAAAACTCTTTTAGCCATAACTATTGGATCCGCTATCTCATTTGGTTACATCGATAAAATTTTAGAAATCCTTCTTTATCCAACTAAAAATACATCAAACCCTATTAGCCTTCAGGTTTTATCAGTCCAAGGAATGTTTTTAATAAAATGGTTTATTTCTTTTATATCCGGGATATTGATTTCATTGCCAGTTTTGATTTATCAATTTTGGCAGTTTGTGGCGCCAGGACTAAAGATAAATGAAAAAAAATATGCATTTCCGGTTGTCTTCTTTGCTTGCTCATCCTTCCTGGTGGGGGTGTCTTTTGGATATTTTATATTAATTCCATTTTCATTGGAGTTTTTCAGTGGGATAAGTGCAGGTCATGTTGAAAATAATTTTTCTATACAATATTATTTTAGTTTTTTAACATGGCTCATGTTGGGTGCAGGCTTGATATTCCAACTTCCAGTTGTATCATTATTACTTTCAGCAATTGGTTTATTAACGCCCCCATTTATGAGACATTATCGTCGTCATTCTATTATTGTAATTATGATTTTATCATCTTTTATAACACCACCAGATCCAGTTTCAATGCTCATTATGGCATTTCCTCTCGTCTTGCTTTATGAAATAAGTATAGGCGTATCATGGTTAGTGAACCGAAAAAAATGATTGAATATTCATTACAAACATCTAAAATGATTTCTAAAGTGTTTTCTTAATTCTTCTTTAATTTTAACATTATTATGCACAAAGATTTGATAACCTTAAAACAAATTACTGCCCCCATATTGGATGATTTAAAAATTTTCCAACAGGAATTTGATAATGCCCTGAAATCGGAAGTACGTCTTATTAATTCCATCTCAAAATATATGATACGAAATCGGGGAAAAAATATTCGACCTATTTTAACAATCTTATCTGCAAGGTTGTGTGGAGAACCAACGTTAAATAGTTATCGTGCAGCTGCCATGATGGAATTACTTCATATTGCCACATTGATTCATGATGATGTAGTAGATGATGCAACAATGAGACGAGGGAAGCCTTCTATTAATCAAGTTTGGAAAAATAAGATATCTGTTTTAATGGGGGACTTTATCTTAAGTAAAGCATTAATCAATATGATTGGTATTAGAGATTTTGATGCCCTTGAACAAATTTCAAGTACTGCAGAGAAACTGAGTGCAGGAGAACTTCTTCAAATTGAAAAAAGTATTACCAAGTCTATGACAGAGGATGTGTATTTCGATATGATCAATCAGAAGACCGCATCTTTAATTGCAACCAGTTGTGAATTGGGTGCAATTACCACTTCTAAGACAACCCAAGATAGGAAAGCCACCTATGAATTTGGACAAAACCTAGGTATCGCATTTCAGATAAAAGATGATTTATTTGATTTACTTGGAAAAGAAAGTGATACTGGAAAAAATAGTGGTGGTGATGTAAAGAAAAATATGATGACCCTTCCTTTGATCTTTTCATATTCAAATATGACTAAAAAAGAAAATCGAAAATTGAAAAAATTAATGGGCATAAAAAAGAAATCTAGAACTGTCCTTAAAGAAATCCGCGGAATTGTAGATGAATCGGGTGGATTTGATTATGCTCGAAAAAAGTTGGATGATTTTTCAAATAATGCATTGGATGCGATTTCTTTTTATCCTGATTCTCCAGTCAAGAAATCTTTATTAGATCTCGTAGCTTTTAACGTGCTCCGGGTTAAATAATAACATGTCAATCGATCAGAAAATTCTGATCATTCGATTCAGCTCGATCGGAGATATCGTTCTTGCTACTTCTGCATTAACAACGGTTCGAAACGCATATCCAACTGCTCAAATTACATTTTTAACGTTAGATAATTTTGCGCCGTTATTGGAATTTCACCCTTATATCGATAGATTAATTCCACTCAGTAAAAAAATGTCAGTACTGAATTTATGGAAATTTTCTGAATATATCCGGAAACAGAAATTTTCAATTATTTTTGATCTTCACAATTCCATTCGATCAAATATTATTGCATCCAGAGCCGGCTGTACGGTTCATCAATTGCGGAAACCTCGTTGGAATAGATTTTTACTCTTCCTATTTCATCAAAATGAATTTGATGAAAATTTCTCAACTCGAAAAATGTATCATAATCATTTAGGGGAAATATGGCAGGATGGAGATGAAATCCCTAATACTTCTTTAATTGTAACTGAGCATGAGAAAAGTGAAGCAGTTAAACTTGTTGGACAAAACCCATTTATATCAATAGTTCCCGGAGCTGCATGGTTACAGAAACAATGGACTGCAAAAAAATATGTTGAATTGATTCAAAATCTGAAAATACCCGTTGTTTTGCTCGGAGCAAAGAAAGATATCATCTGTTTTCAGATTAAAGATAAAGCACCATATGTTATCAATTTGGCAGGCAAAACGTCTTTACGTCAGGCTTTAGCAGTTTTGTCTAATTCTTCACATGTAATTGGGAGTGATACAGGATTAACACATGCTGCCGAAGCTTTAGGTATTTCTGTGTCAATGATTTTAGGTCCTACATCTACTGAAACTGGTGCAGGAACCCATTTACCAATTTCGACCAATATTCAAAAAAGTATTTGGTGTCGCCCCTGTTCTCAAAATGGGAAACGACCTTGTTATAGAAAAACACAAATTTGCATGGATTCCGTTTCAACTTCAGATGTGATTCAAACTCTTCCTTTCGGATAAGTCATGAAACTTGTTTGGTTAATAATATATAATGTTCTTATTTATCCTCTTTTATTTGTGGTTGGATGTATAGTTTGTTTATTCAATTCCAAATTACGTCAAAGTGTTCTGGGACGGTTCCGTTCAATTTCTAAATTAAAGCATTACTTTAATCAAAATGAGATTAATAAAGATATATATTGGTTTCATGCTGCAAGCTTAGGCGAGTTTTACCAAGTAAAACCTGTAATGGAAGGGCTCAAGGAAGTGGAGCCAAACTGTATCACTCTTTTAAGTTTTTCATCGCCATCTGGATATAATCATGCTAAAAGTGATGCTATTGATCTACGAATTTATATGCCATTTGATTTTCCATGGAGTGTAAGAAAATCTCTAAAAATCACAAAACCTAAAAAAGTTATTTTTGCATCCTATGATATTTGGCCTAATATGGTTTGGATATCTGAAAACAGAAAAGTCCATACGAATATTTTCGCTGCTCGAGTAAAAGATGGCTCCTTAAAGCTAAAACCAGGATTCCTTGGGTTTTTCGAATCTGTTTACCGCTCAATCTCAACAATTTATACCGTGGCAGATAAGGATTTTAATCGAATGAATATTATTGTTGGGGAAAGAGAAAAACCTGTCATTCGATCATTAGGAAATCCTCGGTATGATATGGTGATGAAAACGGCTGATGATTTTACACAACATCACCAACAATCTGTATTATCTCGATGTAAAAGAATAATAATTGGAAGTTCTCATTCTGAAGATGATACCTATTTAATTCCGGTCTTATCCGATTTAATGACTGAATATCCCGAAATAAAGGTTTTATATGCCCCACACGAACCTTTGGCACCAGAACTAGAACGAATCCAGAATTCATTTTCAAGTTTAGGATATGATTCTACAATATTTAAGAAAAAAAAATATTTGAACTTGCCTGATAATAGACTCCTAATTTTGGGAGTAGTTGGCGTTTTATCTAAACTATATTGGCAAGGACAAATTGCATATATAGGCGGAGGATTTTCAAAAGGGATTCATAATGTAATGGAGCCAGCTATTGCACGTTTGCCCATTTTATTTGGACCAAAATACCATCATGCTCACGAAGCCGAAGAATTATTAGAGAATGGGGGTGGGTTTTGTATCCAGAATGTAGAAGAAATTCAAACTGTACTTAGGAGATTGATAACAGATAACGAATATTTTCTGAACGCCAGTTCAGCTGCAACAAATGTTATCCATCAAAATTTAGGTTCATCAACTCGAATTATCCGGAGCTTAATCCGTGATTAAAATGAAGATTAAAATCTTGTTTGATAAATTTCAGGTGGATTCCCAAGACATCAATTTCCGATCTGGTATAAATGTCATTTACGGTGAAAGTGGAGTAGGCAAGAGTCAATTTTTAAACTCTCTCGATGGTAAACTAAATTCTTTTTCATCTAATTTCTCGGTCCAGTGTGAATTATCTTCGTTAAAAATTTATAGATTATTTCAAAACCCTGATCACCAGATATTAGGTCGATCTGTTAAGGGTGAATTGGCATTTAATGGAGAATGTATAGGCAAATCGCATTCCGAATTAAAATCCATTGTTGAACACGGCCTTGATATATTACCAGATACTATTGATCCAGATGCACACCCGGGACTATTATCGGGTGGCGAAAAAGAATTACTGAACTTGGTTACTTCAATTCAATCAGATGTAGATGTGCTACTGATTGACGATAGTTTATCATTTTTATCAAACGAAAATAAACAATTGGTGGTTTCTTGGTTGAAGAATTGGATAGCAGAAAAAAACGGTATTGTTATTTGGATGACCTCTGAAAAGAATGATTATCGCTTTGGCAATTTAAATTGGGAATTAAAATTGCACCAGTTTCAATCTATTGAATCCACATTAAACGACCGATATATTCCTATTCAAATTCCAAAAGGTAATCTTTCATTGGATTTTTCAAATGTTTCATTTAGATATGATAATTCGCGATTGATCTATTCAGATTTTTCGCTATCAATTCGTAATGGAAGATCCATTGGAATTCTGGGGGAAAATGGGTCAGGGAAAACGACATTTGCAGGATTATGTTTTGGATATTTAGAGCCTACAATTGGAGAAATTAAATTAACAATTGATGGCAAAACTGATCTTAGGGTTGGATACGCAGATCAATTTCCTGAACATTTATTTCAATTAAAAACACCAGAAGAATTTATTAATAATTTAATTGAGAATAATATTTTTGATGTTCGTTTAGAAAAAACTTTTAAAAATAGATTGTCTAGATTTGGTATTCAATGGGACAAAATTTGCTTGAAAAGAGGGGTCAATCTACCTTGGGCTGTTCTCAGAAACATTTCTGTTGTACTTCTTGCTCATTGTAACTTTGATATCTTAATTCTTGATGAGCCTACCTTTGGATTGGGTTGGAAACAACGTGTAATTTTGCGGGCGTTCTTAAGAGAATGCATGACGAAGATGCATCTTGTGATAGTTTCCCATGATAAACTCTTTATTCAATCTATGTGCGATAAAATTATTGATCTTGATTCGAAATATTTATTAGAGACTGAATTTGAATACTCAGAAAAAACGAAAGCTTAAAGACAGAATAATAGGTGACCCAACTCGTGTACTCACCTTTGCTAATTTTATTAGTATGTTGCGAGCGTTATCTGCGATTCCAATTATTTATACAATGGCTAAACCTGAGTGGAAATGGCTTACAGCAATCCTGATTCTTTTAGCGGTCTTGTCAGACGCATTGGATGGATATTTTGCACGGAGAGCCTATGAAGTAACTCATTTTGGAAAATGGCTAGATCCTTTGGCTGATTTTGTTGTCATTATTTCCATTGTACTTTATTTAGTTCTATCTGGGCAATTCCCTTTTTGGTTTTTTGCTTTTTATCTTACCAGGCATACCGTTATTGCAGGGTTATCGCTTTATTGTATCAATTATGAATATATGATTTTACAGGCCAATTGGTGGGGGAAATGGGCCACAGGGATTACTGCTTTAGGTGTGTTTCTTCATATCTTTAATTTTTCCGCATTACCCTGGCTTAAAATGGGATCATTGTATATAGCCGCAATTTTGTTAAGTATTAGCGCTGTCCAATATTTAAAACAATTTTATCTCTCAATTCGGACGCATCATGCTAACAAAACTATTTAAAGCACTTTCTCGATCTAGGTCAACTCTTGCTGATGCATTCAAATCGATCACAGGAAAACGAATTACTGACGAATCTCTTGAATCGTTGGAAGAACAACTATTGGGTGCAGACCTTGGATTTGAAACAACGAAATCCATCCTTGATGTGGTTAAGCAAAATTCCAAATCAGATTTCATAGAAAAAGTTAGACTTCATCTGGTGTCTCTTTTGCCAGAAGCGTTTATTCCATCTCATTTTCAAAAGCCAACAATAATTATGATGATTGGCGTGAATGGAACCGGGAAAACCACAACGTGTGCAAAACTGGCTCATGTGTATAAAAAAATGGGACTGAATGTGACCATGATTGCCGCAGACACATATAGAGCGGCTGCTGTGGAGCAACTCAAAATCTGGGGAAATCGCGTGGGGTGTCATCTCGTATGTAATGATAAAACGGCAGAACCCACAGCCGTACTGTTCGATGGATTGGAATCTGCCAAAGCGAATGAAAGTGATGTTGTAATCGTGGATACGGCGGGCAGGCTTCATACCTATGCCAATCTCATGGGAGAATTAGCAAAAATGT
Source organism: Fidelibacterota bacterium (assembly GCA_029936885.1). Classification (GTDB taxonomy): domain Bacteria; phylum Fidelibacterota; class Marinisomatia; order Marinisomatales; family UBA1611. The sequence continues at coordinate 16,906 of JAPYRR010000026.1, forward strand.
ATCGCGTGGTGGAGAATCGATTTCCGGAATTTGAAATGAAATCACTCATTATCATGGATGCTACTTTAGGGCAAAATTCTGTGATCCAAGCCAAGGAATTCGGAAATCACGTGCAATTGGATGGAGCCATTCTTACCAAACTGGATGGAACAGCCAGAGGCGGAATCGTTTTTCCGCTTTTTCAGGAATTGGGGATTCCAGTTGAATTCATTGGTGTGGGAGAAGACTTGGTAGATTTAGAAACATTTAACCCCGATTCGTATGTGGATGGCTTGTTGGGATTAAATAATGGTGAAGGTGGATAAAATCCCCTGAGCCCAACCTTTAAACGATTGTCCACACAAACACTTTGAACACTACGAACACTTTTTCAATTAATCCTAATCCATCCAATTAATTTTATCGCCGAAGCTTTCGGGTAGGTGGACATTCAATCTTTTAAACAAGCAATATACCTTTAATTTCCCGCCCTTATTATGAACGAAAATAAAACATTAAATCTAATCAGCCTTGGCTGTGCAAAGAATCTTGTGGATTCTGAAATCCTTCTCGGTGGTTTGAAAAAGACCCATGTAACTCTAACAGACAATCCCGAAGAAGCAGATACAATAGTTGTCAACACCTGTGGATTCTTGGATATTGCTCGTGAAGAATCTGTAGATACCATTCTTCAGGCAGCAGAATTAAAGAAAACTGGAAAATTAAAAGAACTGGTTGTCATGGGGTGCCTTTCAGAAAGATATCCGGAAGAATTAAAAAAAGAGATTCCCGAAGTGGACCGAATTTTTGGTAGCAATGATCATCGCCAAATCGTTTCATTTCTCACCGGAAAAGAATACGCTAAGGATGATCCGCTCTTTTTTCGATCCCTTATGACACCGAATCATTATGCCTATTTAAAGATAGCGGAAGGCTGTGATAATGGATGTTCATTCTGCAGTATTCCATTAATGCGCGGACTCCAAAAAAGTAGGACGATTCCTGCGATCATGGATGAGGCCGAAAGATTGGTTAAAAATGGCACCAAGGAATTATTGGTCATCGCACAGGATTCCACATCTTACGGCTGGGACCTTGAAACGAAAGTTTACTTAAGCGATCTCATTCGGGAGTTGAATACGATCCCAAATTTGGATTGGATTCGTATCCATTATGCTCATCCGGCCCATTTATCCCAACGGATTATTTCTGCCATGGCTGAGTGTGATAAGGTCTGTAATTATCTCGATATGCCGATTCAGCATGCTGCTGATAAAATTTTAAAATCTATGCGTCGTGGACTTGGGCAAGATGGAATCCGTGATAGGATTCATCGTTTACGAAAAGCCATTCCCGAAATTGCAATTCGAACAACTTTGATTGTGGGTTATCCTGGCGAAACTGAAGATGATTTCAATTCACTCCGAGATTTTGTGGAAGAAATTAAATTTGACCGTCTTGGCATTTTTACTTATTCAGAAGAAGAAGGTACAGGTGCGGCAGACTTGGATGATAATATCCCCAGACAAGTAAAAGATGACCGAAAAAATTTGATCCAAGAGATCCAACTCGAAATCAGTTTAGAGCGGAATGAATCCTTTGTTGGTAAAACGATGAAAGTACTGGTAGATACGAGTGGGGAAGATGTGAGTGTGGGCAGGACAGAGTATGATTCACCGGAAATTGATAATATTGTTCATATTCAAGGCAAAGCCGAAAAAGGTACTTTTGTGAATGTAAAAATAGAAAGCGTCAATGAATATGAATTAATTGGCACAAAAGTTTGACTTATTCCACAAAGTAAAACACGCCTAATTATTTAATCAGTCCCAACAACCTGTAAAACTTCTTGTGTATATTTATTTTGGATAAATGCCACGACAGCCAAATTAACCGGATCATATTCAACTTCCCACCAAGATGTTTCATAGTTGTTTTGGGGCCAATTACTTGGCATTTCCCATGAATAATTTTTTACAACTTCCTCATGTCCCAATGATAATAATTCACCGTTTAATCCTTCATTGATCCAACCAAGGAAAACATCCTGATGGTGTTTTTCATCATTGTATCCTTCGTAATCAACATGGTCAATTTTTGCTGCAATGAATAAGCAAAGAGAATCATTGCTAGAAAGATCTTTGCTAGTATTTATTGAGAGTTTAACTGAAATATTCATCCCATCAAATTCTGTTCCACCCAAGCTCATTTGGATTGGTGTACTTTCGGCCATGGGAGCCACTGCCATATCTGCTGTAATGGAACTATAGCTACCATTCGTATAGGTTGTGGGGACCCCGTAAATACTATACCAATTCCCTTCTTCAAAACGGACATAGCAATAATCATCTTCTCCTGTTTCGCTCTCGCCACGAAGAAATTCATACATGGGATCACCACGAGATGGGGAGTATGTATGATAGTTGACCAAATACCAGTTTTTAGTAATATCGGCACCGACATAATTTTCATGTCCATCATTAAAATAACTTAACAGAAGGCTATCGGATGCGGGGCAGTAGGGACATTTTGTGGATCCTACAAATTCAGTAAGCACATTTTTACTTACATCTACGCTTAATCCATCGCCAACGGCAGTCCAATCGGTGTAGTAGGATTCGTCTTCTTGATCTGTTTTCTTATCGCATGATAAAGTGAATAAAGATAGATTAAGTAAAAAGTAGATGTTAATACTTTTTGATTTCATGATATAATTCCAATTAAAAACTTTCTTTTGATTAAATTTTGGTCTCCAAAAACTAACACATTCAATCGAGACCTATGGCCAAAAATAAAATTTTAATCTTTTCAATTATCTTTTTGATTCTCACGTGCTCTAAAGATTCTTCCGATCCAATAACCAGTAAGATTCCTGCTGAAATTCCCACTTATTTTGGCACTTATCTTTACAATGATAATGACTGTGGCGGTTCCGATATTCAATATGCAACGATCAGTGAGGATGGAATTGCATTTTTTGATTTTCTAGGTGATAATTGCGATGATACAGTGAGTTGTTATTTACAGGATTCATACGAATTAACAGAAGTCACTGCTGATACATTTTTAATTGTCACACAAGATGGAAGCTATATCACGGGTGGGGAGTTGTATCTCTATGGAGACAGCTCTATTACACTGGCCTTTGAAGATGATAATGGACCAGTGCAATATTCTTGGAATAAAATAAAAGATGATATATCCTCATTTACACCATTATGCGATCAAGAATACGAGAATACAAAAGACATAGTAGACATAATTGTGTATGCCGTCA
>JAPYRR010000109.1:0-1851 GCA_029936885.1 Fidelibacterota bacterium
CCCGTGGAAGCATGGATTTTAATCCCGGATCCAGCTCCAGGTTAAATACCTTCCACCCGAGAATGACTGTAATAAAAATCACTCCCGCAATAATTGTCCGCGGGTAATGAGCATCGAAGTCAAATAGTCGTCTTGAGAAATCTCTTAGATTCATAACATTAAAGAGTAAAATTTACAGGAATAATTACAAGAAAGGTATCCGTACTATCACGGTTTTTCAACAAATCATTTTTTAGATTAAGGATTTAAAGTGTTAAAGTATAAAAGTGTTGATGTGTTTAAGTGTTTGGGTCAGCGATACCTGATAAATGTTAATGAGAATTCCAGGTAGGAAATAAGATTCATGAAGACTAGCCACCGAATTACATTAAATCACTTACCTTTTTTAATGCTTTTGCAGAAACAGAATCAGATTTTTCTAATTTTGAAACATAGGCCTGGGTCACACCCATTTTTTCTGCCAATTCCTTTTGGGTCAGCCCAGCTTTCAACCGGCGTAAATGAACCGGATTATCCACATAATCCCCAAAGTCAAAGTCCATAATTTCTCCTTCCACAGGATCGCTTAAAATATCCTGGATGTATGCTGCGTCAATTAAATCTTCATTGGCATAAGCAATAAATTCATCATAAGGAATGATCACATAATCTGCTTTTTGTTTTTTCTTAATGACTTGAATACTCATTTATAACTCTCTTTTCTATGTTTGACTGCAACCAGGACCAAAACAAGTTCAGTTTTTCGTTTATCGAATAATATTCTGTAATCTCCGCTCCTGAGCCGGTAAGAATCTTTTGCGCCTTTCAGTTTTTTCACATCTAATGGATTCCAATTCTTTTTCGTGAGTAATGCTAATTTTTCCAGAATCAGTTTTTGTCTCCTTTTGTCAAGTTTATCAAAATCCTTTTTGAATCGCTTCGTTTGACGCAATTTATACACAACTAAATATAACTAATTTACATTCTTCTTTCAACTTAATACATTGTGACCGGCAATGGTTTCTAGGATCATCCATTCGTCAGAGGGCTGGCAGGGTCGATTGGATGGATGGACAGTTAGGGTGATGGGGTGAATGAAAATATTTATATGAAAAACTCACCCCCGGCCCCTCTCTTTTTAAGAGAGGGGAATCTAAGGGGTGAGTAAAATCAAAATGTACCAGTTCCAATTTGTTTATTCAAATAATTGAATAAATTGAATTTCTTTGTGATGTAATTTTCATCATGCTATTCGACATTTCACAAATCAAAGGACCTTTTGTTTTATTTGGGAATGGGGAAAGTCCCACTCATAAGATTCCCACCGAAATTCTAAAAAACGCCAGAACGATCCTGTGTACCGATGGCGGCGCAGACAAACTCAAAAACATTGGACTTCAGCCAGATCTCATTTTGGGCGATTTCGATTCAATTTCAGATAATAGTTTTGGCTGTGAGATTATCAAATTAGTGGATCAATCCAAGACCGACCTTGAAAAAAGTCTGGATTGGTGTAAAAAAAATGGAATCACGAAATTAGATTTAGTTGGATTTTCCGGAGAACAAGACGACCACAATATGGCAGCCCTTTGGACGCTCATTACTTATCATGACAAAATGAGCCTTACTTTTTACTCCAATTTTTCAGAAATTAAATGTGTAAAAAGTAAAACCAAATTTGACTCCTTTCCGGGGCAGATAATATCCATAATTCCCACAAGAGAAAATATTGGAATAAGAACGACTGGATTAAAATATCCTATAAATAATTCAGTATTAGAACCACCCTCATTCGGAACCCGGAACTCGGCGAATGGTAACGAATTCTCCATTCAAACAACTGGACCCGTTTGGGTCTTTTTAAATTATAAA
>JAPYRR010000109.1:1951-3503 GCA_029936885.1 Fidelibacterota bacterium
AATAAAATGAGTCATTTCCACTTTCTTGATTGGGCAATCCTCGCTGCCTACATTGCCGGACTAATTTGGATCGGCATATTCCGGTTGAAAGATCAATCGGCCTCACAGGAAGATTTTATTTTAAGTGGTCGGCGATTAAGTCTCGGTGGATTTGTGGCAACTTTGGTCACAACATGGTATGGCGCCATTTTGGGCGTGGGTGAGAACACATTTCTATATGGCATCCAAACCTGGTTTATTTTTGCTCTCCCCTATTATGGTTTTGCTTTAGGATATGCATTTTGGATCGCACCCCAAATTAGGGAAAAGAATTTTTTGTCTATTCCGGATCATTTCCGGTCACATTACGGCGAAACCGCCGGTATTATTTCTGCTTTGCTCATCACCTTTTTGGCAAGCCCCGCTCCTTACATATTAAGTATGGGAATTCTCCTGCAATTTCTATTTGGAATACCCTTTGGTCTTGCATTATTTATTTCGACTATTTTAAGCGTTATTTATGTTTGGAATGGTGGTTTTTCCGCTGTCGTAAAAACAGATATTCTTCAATTTATTTTAATGTTTCTCGGTTTTTTTCTATTGATTGGTTTTTCATGGTACGAATTTGGTTCTCCTCTAGAATTAGTGAAATCCATCCCGAAATCCCATTTAGATCCGTTAGGTGGAAATACGGTTCAATATGTTTTAGTTTGGTTTTTTATCGCGGCCTGGACCTTTATTGATCCGGGATTCTATCAAAGATGCGCTGCGGCAAAATCACCGGAGATTGCCAAAAAAGGACTCCTGATTTCCATCGGATTCTGGGCCATGTTTGATTGCCTCACCGTATTGAGCGGACTTTATGCTGTGGCCATGATCCAAACCGATCAAGCGTTATTATCCTTTCCCTTATTGGGGCAACATATTTTACCCACGGGAATTTTTGGATTATTTATTACAGGACTTTTGGCAACCATTATGTCCACTATAGATTCCCTGAGTTTGATTAGTGCAATTACATTCGGGCGGGATATTCTATGGCGAATTCAACGTCCTAAGATAGATTCAAATCCTGTTCCATTGGTACGAAAAGGATTGGTCATTATTTCATTTCTTTCACTTTTTCTTGCTTTTTCAGTCCCATCGGTGGTTGGGCTATTTTATGTTATTGGGTCTGTCCTCATTCCAGGATTAATTCTTCCTTTTGTCTTTACATTATGGAATGACAAAAGTCAAATTTCCGAACGATTGGCGAATCAATGGATTGTTTTTCCGGTTGGTGTCTCCCTGGGATGGCTTAGCATCTCACAAATGAGTGGGCAACCTTTTATGGGCATTGAACCCTTTTATCCCGGGATGGTAACGTCTATTTTATTCCTGCCAATAGTGTTGAGAATTCACGTGAATAAAACTCAAAGTTGAATATGAAATTGTTTTTAAAAATGTTTTTGTGCTTTTTGCTTAGCAGCCAGGTTTTTGGTGGGTGGCTAAAAATATTTAAACTCAAAATTTTAGGATAAACAATGGCTATAGAAATTGAACGAAAATTCTTGGTGAATGAAAAACCATTTCA
>JAPYRR010000110.1 GCA_029936885.1 Fidelibacterota bacterium
CAAAAGATGGGAAAGATACATCCTCCTTTAATGGAATGGGCATTTCTGCCTTAAATCTGGACACACCATTTATTGAATCAGGGTCTGCAAAACGATTATTAAGGCAGTCCATAGAACAGGTGCGTACTAAACCTGTGTCTGAAAAATTTACAGGAGAAATTGTAGTAACACCTGATTGCCTAGGTGATTTTCTTGGATTTATTACCGGTGATATTAGCGATGGGAAAATTATTTCTAAAACTTCCATTTATAAAGAAAAGTTAAACCAGCAGATAACAGACCCCCGATTCACTCTGCATGCACGGCCGATATCCGACGAAATAACGGATGGTTATTTTATTACTGATGATGGCTATACTGCGGAAAATAGCACCATAATTGATAAGGGTGTGCTGAAAACCCATCTGTTAAGTTTATACGGCGCCAATAAAACCGGTGGACAAAGAGCCGTTAACGGAGGTGGAGCCTATGTTGTGGATGCTGGAGAAAAACCAAAAGATGAAATCATTAAATCTATTAAAAAGGGTATTCTATTGGAACGATTTTCTGGTGGAAGACCTTCAGCTGATGGTGAATTTTCCGGTGTGGCAAAAAATAGTTATTACATTGAAAATGGGGAAATTCAATACCCTATAAGCGAAACCATGATTTCAGGTAATATTCAGGAGATGTTCAATAATATAGGTGCAATCTCCAGTGACCGCATAGATTTTGGCTACTGCATTTTTCCGTGGATATCCTTTAAAGGGGTGACAGTTTCATAGGTTAGCTTTTAACCCAACAAACGCACCACCATTCCGGATCGAAGTTTGGGTTCAAACCAGGTGGATTTGGGCGGCATGACTTGCCCGGAATCTGCTACTGATAAAAGTTGTTCAATAGAAACGGGAGGCAATGCAAATGCTACTTGACAATCCACCTCACAGCGTCGTTCTAACTCTTCCATTCCTCTAATACCACCAACAAAATCAATTCGTTTATTGGTTCGGGGATCATCAATATCTAATATGGGTGTAAGCAAATGATTTTGAAGTATAGAGGCTTCCAATCCATCTAAAGGATCATCAGACTTGATATGATCCTTTGCTTCTAATTGATACCATTTACCATTCAAATACATGGAATAATTATTCTTTGGGATCGGTGATGGGGGATGGGAAATTGGGACAACATCAAAATTTTCATTTATTGACTCATGTAACTGCTCTTCGGTTAGTCCATTTAAGTCCTTTATAATACGATTATAATCGAGAATTTGCATTTCATCATGAGGAAAAATAACGGAAAGAAAATAATTATACGGTTCATCTCCATTATGATTTGGATTGGCATCTGCCCTTAATTTCTGCACCCGAGCCGCTGAAGCAGCACGATGATGACCATCGGCAATGTACAGTGCAGATACGGATAGAAAATATTCTATTATTTGTTCCACCTGAACGTGATGGTCAATTTTCCACAAGGTATGAATAGTGGCATCATCTGCTGTAAAAGAAACAACTGGATGAGAGTTTACAATATCAATGATTACATTTTTCAACTTCCCATCATTTCTAAAAGTGAGAAAAACCGGACCCGTATTGGCATTGGTTAATTCGATATGGCGAGTTCTGTCATCTTCCTTTTCCGGACGTGTAAATTCATGTTTTTTAATCAGCCCATGATTATATTCATCAATTGAAACCGCTGCCATAATCCCTGTTTGAGTATGATTTCCCATGGTGATTTGGTATAAATATAAACTGGGATTGGGATCTTGAATGAGATTGCCCTTATCAATAAAATCTGCCAAATTCCTTTTGCCATGGTTATGTAAATTATCCCCTGATGGTTCGTCTCCCGAATCAAAATCGATTTCGGGCTTGATAATCCGAAGGAAGGAATCTTTATTATTTTGTACCATTTCTCGTGCTTCATCAGAAGTCATCACATCATAGGGGAGAGAAGATATTTTATGAGCTAAGTCTGCTGGAGGAAGATAACCCCGAAATGGTTTTATGATTGCCATTTAAATCCTTTATTAGTTAGTCGCTTAGTTTTTCAGTGGAATTTTTTGAGGAAGAATGCTTTTTAAATACCGACCGCAATCCGGTTTCTGTGCCACCTAAAATACGTTGGACATTTATCCAGTGTTTGATCATGCCTACACCAAAAAGAACTACTGCACAGCCAATCACAACATCAGAATGATTACTGTAATATGCTAATATTGGAATAAGGACATATAAAGATATTGATCCCACAGCCACAAAATCTGTAATAATGGTAATGAGTATCAGCCCAATTATTACAGTGACACCGATTTGCCAATCAATGGCTAAGAGCATACCAATATAACATGCTACACCTTTCCCGCCACGGAAGTCCAGAAAGAACGGATAAATATGCCCCAATACTGCGCCGGTACCAGCAAGTGCGATTAGATCTAAAGGTTGGTAGGCTCCGGGGAAAATAGTTAAAATGAGTTGGGTTGGAATGTATGCTTTGAGTACATCGGAAAAACCAGTGAGTATTCCATATTTCCAACCCAGTTCAGAGGTTACATTTGAAGCGCCTGCATTGCCAGATCCAATATCCCGGATGTCTTTTTTTGACACTATTTTAGAAATAAAATAGGAGGTCTGGAAACAGCCAAATAAATATCCAATTAATACGGCGGTGGATCCTTGAATTATATTCATTTTATAGACTCCAATTCTTCAAATATACCTATTTTTTTATTTTTCTTTACGTTTTCCTGATTAAATATTTGACCATTCATAGCGATATAAACTCCCGGTGGTAATGCTTGAACAATTGAAAGTGCGCTGCCCATATTAAACAGTCCATCAGAACTCCCAAATTTAACAGGAATCATTGCGCCAGTAAGAACGATAGTTTTATCAATTTGTGCGTCTGCCAGCATATTGGCAGTCTCTACCATGGTGTCGGTTCCATGGGTTATTACAATTTGTTGTAGTGGCTCCTCGATACATTTTTGAATAATATAGTCTCGTTCGGTTTTAGACATTTCCATACTGTCCACCATCATGAGGGTTTCTATGTCCACATCTAAACGGCAGCGACCTAATTCCAATAATTCATACATGTGAGAACTTTTGAAATACAACTCTCCGGTGAGTTCATTGTACTCTTTATCGAAAGTACCCCCTGTGATAAATATTTTTGTTTTTGCTTTCAATTCAATAGTATTAAAAATATGAAATATACGGCTATTCTAAATTTCAATTTTCCAGAAAAATAGAAACTATTTCTCATCGTGAGATATAAATAATTTTTCCAATATGTCGAAGTCCAATGGAGTGTCTATTTCCATACTATATTCTTTTGGCCATTCAACATATCCAATTTTTCCTCCTAATCGATTTTCCGTTTTGTCAAAGTGTTTTCGTGTAAAAATATATAGCGAACCGTTTTCAACATAACGAATATCGTCCAACTTCATATCCTGCCGACGGGGGCGATTTAAATAGTCATATTCTGCAAAA
>JAPYRR010000111.1 GCA_029936885.1 Fidelibacterota bacterium
CTGTAACCTTATGCCCTCTACTTTGGAATTCTTGAGCAAAATCATTAATACGAAAAAGTTCTGGATAAAAATATTGTGTTACTATAAGAATATTCATTTATCAATTATTAATATGAATTCAAACAATCGATTAAGTGATCTGCCACAACTGTTAGGATTCACCCTTTTTACTAGCAGTCACTATTTATTCTGTTTATAAATTTACGAGCTACTTGCTCCAAACTACCCTATTCACATAATCAGTATATGATAAAATAATCCTGACAATTTTTTCAGATACATTTGGCATAGTATAATCAGAAACTTGTCGAAAATATCGATTTTTTCCCCTTGGTTGATTTTTTACTAATTCTATTCCTTGAATAATCCGCTCTTTTTTCAAACCAGTCATAATTACTGTTGCTTCTTCCATACCCTCAGGGCGTTCGTGAGCATCCCTTAAGTTCAGGGCCGGAAAATTCAAAATTGATGATTCTTCATTGATTGTACCACTATCAGAGAGAACCACCATGGCGTTTTCCTGCAATTTTACATAATCACAGAATCCCATGGGTTTCATTAGTTCAACGCACGCATTTAGTTTAGTGTTGCTAGTGTTAATCCTATTCCTGGTGCGGGGATGGGTCGAAACGATGATTCTTTTTCCATAAACCTCAGAGATTCTGTTTACGGCATTAATGAGTTTCCTGAAACTGTCGTCCGGCTCTATGTTTTCTTCTCGATGAGCACTGAGTACAAAATAATCATTTTTCTTTAATTTAAGGTCAATTAGAATATGAGATTTATCAATCTTTGGTCGGTAATAATTTAAAACCTCAAACATTGGGCTACCGGTTTTAATAATCTGGTCTGGCGGAAGACCTTCCCTCAACAAATACTCTCGCGCAATATCGCTGTATGTCAAATTTATGTCAGCAATATGGTCAACAATTTTACGATTGGTTTCTTCCGGGACACGTTGGTCAAAACATCGGTTGCCTGCTTCCATATGAAATATCGGAATCTGACGGCGTTTTGCAGGTATTACCGACAAGCAACTGTTAGTGTCACCCAGGACAAGTAATGCTTCGGGCTTTACTTCTGCCAAAACAGGGTCAATCCTGATAATTGTATTGCCGATTGTCTCACTGGCGCTCTTGCCTGCTGCTTCAAGAAAATAATCCGGTTTTCGAATTTCAAGATCGTTGAAAAATATCTCATTTAGTTCATGATCATAGTTCTGGCCGGTATGAACTAAAATATGATCTGTATATTGATCAAGCGCCGGAATAACCCGCGATAACCGGATAATCTCAGGTCGAGTACCGACTACGGTTACTACTTTAATTTTGTCTGTCATTTAAACTTCCTCAAAATATGTGTCAGGATCTGATGGGTCATACTCTTCATTAATCCAAAAAATAGTATATAGATCATCATCACCAATATTTGTAATGTTATGGGTAAACCATATGGGCATATCAACAAATGAAGGACGGTCGCCATTGAGAAGGAAAGAATATTTTAAATCAGTCCCAATTCTGCGTATTTCAATCTTTGCCTGGCCTTTTATTACTGCAAACCTTTCGGACTTACGGGTATGAAAGTGGTTCCCGCGCGTAATCCCAGGTGCCGTAGTTGAAAAGGATATTTGCCCACCACTTTTTAACTTAGCGGTTTCAACGAAAGATCCGCGGTTGTCGGTATGGAGATTGAGATGAAATGGATAGAATAATTGGTGATCCAAAAAACACAAAAAAGTATTCCAGATATTTTTATGGAATGGGTTACTTAGATCAGGAATTTCACCTCTTTCGAAATAATTATTCTTGTAGCCTTGAATTAACTTTAGTAATGCTGATACTTTTATTTCAGCCGTATGCTGAAGTAAAACTTCATTGATAACGACATTATTTTTTTGGTCGGAAAAGGATTGTTCAACAATTTCAAGAATTTGACTGACTAATTCTCCAACATAGATGAGTTTCAGGGTTCCGTCAACTTCAATACGGGGTTGTTCATTATGTGTAATTTGATGACAGAACGTTGCTACCACAGAATTGTAATACGGATGGCCAAAGGGGCCATAGACATTGGGAATTATTAATCCGGTAAATTGTCCTTTATTAATGTCGGCCCATTGTTCCAATAATTTTCTACCTTCTTTTTTAGATCTACCATAAAGGTTGTCGCGATCCTCCTGCGTACTGGAAGAAAACAGGATGTGGGGAGTTGATTGTGTGGATTCGCAGGCAGCAATGAGTTGATTTACCAATCCAATGTTGGTGTTGTAAATCACTTCAGGATCGTTGTGACGGTTCATGGCTGCCAGATGCACAATAACATCACATTGATTAACAAAATTTTGAAGCTGAGTATCGTTTCTAAAAAGCTCATCTTGAAATGGAATTCTGATGAACTTGTCCTGATAGAACCCAATCGTGTTGAATAAATGCGTCCCAACAAAACCAGTCTGACCTGTAATTCCTATTTTTATCATACTAAAGATTAAATTTACAAATCTTTCTGAATCAACTCCAGCTTAAGCAATAACTTTTTCATCCCCTCAACATCCAGTCTTTCTGTATTATGAGAATGATATTCCTCAATCTCGGCAACGCTGGTATCTCCATTGGTAAAATACTGGTCATAATTCAAATTACGATTGTCGGCAGGAATTCTATAATATTCACCAAGATCATCGGCCTTGACCATATCCTCACGGTTAACCAATGTCTCATATGTTTTTTCACCGTGCCTGACACCAATAATCCTGAGTTCATTATCAGCCTGGTATAATTCAAGTAATGCTTTGGCCAGAGTTTTAATAGTTGCGGATGGAGCCTTCTGTACAAAAATATCACCAGGTGAACCATTATTAAATGCATACAGGACAAGATCCACAGCATCATCCAATGTCATCATAAATCTAGTCATGTCAGGGTCGGTTATAGTAATTGGTTTTTCGGCTTTTATCTGCTCAATAAACAATGGTATTACTGACCCACGGGAGGCCATGACGTTGCCATAGCGCGTACCACAAAAAACCTGATTGCCACCATTGTTGGCGCGGGCGCGGGCAATCATGACCTTTTCCATTAATGCTTTTGACATACCCATGGCATTAATTGGATAGGCAGCCTTATCGGTGCTTAAAACCACAACTCTTTTTGTATTATATTTTTCTGCAGCCCGCAAGACATTGTCCGTACCTATAATATTGGTTTTTACTGCCTCCATTGGGAAAAATTCGCAGCTTGGTACCTGCTTAAGGGCCGCGGCATGAAAAATATAATCAGCTCCGTTTACCGCATTTTCAACCGAATAATAGTCTCGCACATCACCAATAATAAATTTTACTTTAGGGTTATTTAGTTTTTTTCTTAAATCGTCCTGCTTTGTCTCATCGCGACTGAAAATTCTTATCTCCGAAAATAAATCCGTATTTAAATAGCG
>JAPYRR010000112.1:0-2018 GCA_029936885.1 Fidelibacterota bacterium
ATTTATTCACGTGTCTTTCCAGATATGTCAATTTTTATTGGTTTGTAAAATGCTCTGAAACCAACAAGGCCAGCGAGTCCTGCCCCAAGGGATGAAATTACACCTTTCATATTTGCATCCGGGTCGGGGTGTCCAATAATAATACCGAGATAACCCGCTGCACCGCCAAGAATACCAAGCCCAAATACCATCAACATGTCATTGAAATTTGGGTCAATAAAAATGACATCCACATTTGCGTGGGTGTGTGGGACCGGTGTCCCGTGCTCAGAAATGATAAAGCTATTTTCGGTCACATCCAACAGGGTGCCCTGAACGGATATGGATCCGGCGCCCAGGAATCGGATAGTTTCGCCAAGGTAATTCTGTTTCAGGTTCTCAAGCCTTATGGCCCTGACAGCCTGGTTTTTCATTCCTGGTTGAGCAAATAATATAGCCCAACTTAGCGCAATGATTGATATGGATTTTTTCATGATATGACCTTCGATTTCTAAAATTAGAACTCAAAGAATTCCCAATAAAAATCGATATAAGGTTGCTGGAAATGAACCCCAACTCTAAAATTTTCATTCAAGGCATACAGAATACCAAAGTCAAAATCAATCATACTAACCTTTCCCCGAGGTGAGTCCAGCGAAAAACTCGGTGTTCCGTCCTCGCCGAAATAGTCATCTATTGTTTGATCAAGATCCATGGTTTTAAACCCGTTGTCAACCCAGGCAGAGCCCACAAATTTCAGGTTTTTTCTCAGGTCATATTCCAACGATACCCAACACCTGAATGGCAACTTATACGCACCTTTATCGCTCCAGTTGACACTAGTAGTTGAATCAATAATTTGCGCTTCTTTCAACCATTCATTGCGACCCACGAACGCATTACTGACCTTCGCGCCGGCAGACCAACCAACCTTTCCCCGACCTGTGGTATTCACCCGACGGGAAGAAAAAACAACGTATGCTTCAGCATAAAGAATATCTTCCTGATTTTTTTTCACTACATCTCCAATATTGTATTCGGTTTCATGCAGAGCCACCGTACTATCAATTTTACCATCACTATTAAGATGGTTAATATTAATTGCATGGGAATATTTTCCAACGATACTATTTACGGAATAGGCACGATGCAGCCCCAAGCCCCAGGTGGCAGCCACTTCCTTCTCAGCAGATTTTTTATGATAGAATCGCATGCGGGGATGGAGGTTCAGGTCTCCACTGAAATTTGCGCCAAATTTAGTAGTGATCATGAATCGGTCTGTGAGTCCATACCCGATAGATAGCCCACTTAAATAAAAGGTGTTTCCCGCCAGGGGAAAGGCCGTTGGATCCATGAAAACGCTAATGAGTTGTGCTTCTCCCTGGTAGAATTTCCGCCGTTCTTCCGTTTTTCGATCCAACACGCCGCCATGATAGCGTTTCATACTCCGGATATCCCTTTTTTGTACAACCGCATCGCCATAACTGGTGCGCAGGATAAATTCTTCTATAGTTTCTCCGATGACCATACCCTTAAAAAATTCACCCTTTTTATTGGTGATCTCTGCTGTTTCAGACAGGAATTGATCCGCCGGAATATTAAAGGTGCCGCTTCCTGTTTTAAGGACGGCAATGCCATCTTCAATGGTAAGAATTTCCCCCTCGCGAACAGTGCCATCCCGGAAATGGAACAATTTTTTCATACCCGGTTCCAGGGTAGATGCAACTTGTAATTCTGGTGCGGTAACGGGTTTGGAAGCGGATCCCGCCTGGAACGCCTTAATAACTGCTGCACCATCAGTGCGGGAAAGGGCATCCAATGTTTGACCGTAATTCTGAATCAGGTATGTATTTAGGTCAGCATTAGAAAAACCGGCTGCAGTGGACAGGGATTGAATCGCCAATTTTTGTCCTGGCAAGATGGCCCCACCTTGGGCAAATAGAAATGTTGTTAATAGTATCAGTGATATGATTTTTGTGATCTTCATTGTTCATCTCCTTTTTAATTTTTTCCGATACACCTTTCTGGTGTTCCCCAAA
>JAPYRR010000112.1:2118-3425 GCA_029936885.1 Fidelibacterota bacterium
GGTGTTCCCCAAACTTAAGGTTGCTTTTGTTAATGTGTTTAGTATTTTTTACTTGCGATGTAATAAATCGTTGCTTAATTTTATTTCAGTAATGCTTAATAAACAAGCAAAATATAAAGAATTAATTAATTAATATGGAAAACGTAAAGGAAATCATCAATAGATTTATGACACACCAGGGCTTAAGAAGAAAACGGGACGTAGCCGCTTTCTTTGGTGTATCACCTCAGGCCCTGAGCCTTTGGATCTCTAAAGGCGAAATTCCTCCCAAACATTTACTCAAACTCTCACAACAAAACATCATGATAAATCCCTCACAATTATCATCATCTTCAACTCCCGGGCCCCAGTCCTCGGAGGAATCCAAAACAGTCATCGACTATCTCATGCGGGAAAATGTGGCTCTTAAGCAAGAGGTGGAATCACTTCGTGCCGAAACAATTCAACTGAAAACCCCATCACAAAAAGGCGATTTGTTGGATAAAATTGTGGCCGATTCCCTTTTGATTTGTGGCCGTGTATCCGATGGTATTATTACAGAAGTGGATGGAAAATGGCAAGAAATTTTGGGTTATGATAAAAAACAATTGGTGGGGCACCGCTACGATCATGAAGAATGGATTCATCCCGATGAATTGTTACGAGCCAGTAAGGTTCAGGAAAAATTGAAGAAATCAGAATCCATTACAGAATCTCGTTACAGTGCGATCCAGCGTTGGAAACATGGCAAAACCGGCGAGTATATTATGCTGAGCATGGTCTGGGATGTGAATGTGAAAGATGACACAGCCTTGGTTATTTGCAAACCCATTGATGGGTTTATTGATGCAAAAGGGGTTTTTAATTAGTGGAATTATTTAAAATTAAATTGAAGGTTTTTAATCCGGGGGCGAATTAATAAAGCCGGTTCGTGAGGGTCCGGTAATGCCAACCCAGGCGCATAGTTACCCATTCGTCCCCGGGACGATTTGAAAATTTGTTGTCATTCCGGAAATTGCGAAGCAATTATCCGGAATGACAGATTAGAATTAAAATAAAAAAAGGAAGAAGGCCATGAAAAGAACAGGTATCATCATAGCAATCATAACACTTTGTTTTGGTTGGAGTCAAAACATGAAACCATCCGAGAGACTTATCTCTCAACTTCCACAAGAAATCCAGGCTTTATTTGATCAGCCACCCGTTTCCTGGAAACAATCCCAAAATCATCCCGTAACGGAATCAAGTCGGGACGAAGCGGATCTATACGGCGAATGGGAGCATGAAGATGACAATGCTACCCTATGGGTTACTTCCGGCACAGACCA
>JAPYRR010000113.1 GCA_029936885.1 Fidelibacterota bacterium
GTTCATCTTTAACGGCTGCCAGATCTTCAAGGATCATGGATGAATTTTCCCATTTTGTATTAGGAAATGCTTCTATCATGTTTTCATATTGGGCAAAACTCATATGGTCACCTTCAAATGCCAACTTGAAACCATTAGGATTTAAGTTATTGTTTTTGATTTGAGCAAAATGCGAACTCATGTCGATGTATCTTTCAAACCCTTTCACTTGTTCCTTAGATTGCTCAATATATCGACCATCTGTAATAAAATACTTTCCTTCTGGTGTTATCAGGCATGATGCAGCAGATCCGGTAAAACCAGAAATATATCGAATATTTGTTAGATTGGTAATCAGAATACCATCTAAACCCCTGTCAGCAAGAACATTTCTTAGATTCTCCTGTCGCTTAGAATAAATATGATGATTCATAAATTTGAATTAATCCTTTTTATAATATTTTAATGCTGATTGAATAGACTTACGTTCTCTGGCAATCGTATCTTTATTCTCGCCCTTCCCTTCTAAGGCATTCAAAACTTCCAATGCTTGGTCAAATAATCCCTGGTTTTTTAAAACAGTGACTAGTGTAAAAGTCGCTAACCTCTTACTCACTTTAAGAGGTTTTCTTGGTTCAATAACAACAGGCTCAGGTACAAGTTTGGGTGTACTAGACTTTGACTTTTTAGAGGTCTGTTTAGTTCGAGTTTTTTGTTTAGTTTTACTTTTTACCTGGATTTTTTTTATTTTTGGTTTCTTGGTCGGTGGCTTCTTTACTTTTTTAATAAAGGCATTCGCTGTTTCGTTTTCTGGATCGAGCGTTAGAACATGTTGCCATGATTTTAACAATCTAGTTGAGGCTCGTCCTAATATGGTCTGGATTTCGCAAAGCATATTCGCAGCGCTAAAATGGTCATTCGTATATAACAAAACATGTTCCAATTCTTTTTCAACTGCTTTCAGATTCCCATCTTCCTTTTCGATCAGCGCCATGGTAAAATGACCCGCCGAATCATTTGGATGGTGTTCAAGCCCAATTTCACATACCTTACGTGCTCGTTTTAAATCCTGTTGCTTTAAATATAAATCTGCCAATACCGGAAATAATATCGTGTCAAAATGATCTGCGAAATAAATTTCCAGTTCGATCTGGTTTTTAAGATCCATCTTATCGTCTGTTCGAATTGACCCAATTCGTGATATAATCAATGGTCTCCTGCACGGGCGTTCCGGGTCCAAATAGTTTTCCCACGCCTTCGCTTTCTAATGCGTCCACATCTTTTTTGGGAATAATGCCACCCCCCACCAAAAGAACATCATTCAACCCTTTCTCTTTCATAAGATCAAGCACATTGCGAAATATCGTATTGTGTGCATTGTTCAGGCTGGAAAGGGCAATAGCGTCTGCATCTTCCTGTTGAGCCGCGGAAACAATCATTTCCGATGTTTGCCGTAAACCGAGATAGATAACTTCCATACCAGCATCTCGGTAAGCCGCTGCCAATACCTTAATTCCACGGTCATGTCCATCCAAACCGGGCTTTGCCATAATTATTCTTATTTTACGTTCCATAGACTCGAAAATTAATCACCTTCATGGGGAGTTCATACCCAAGAATCATTTGGAAGCACCGCCCATTTTGAATCATGATTATTTGGTGTAAATTTATATATTCTGGGGAATTAAATGGAACCAACCTAAAAGGAAACAAGCTCATGTCTAACCGATGCCTATTGTTTTTACTTATCCTATCCGTCTCTTTTGGATATAATCCATCACCTCAAAAAACGCCTTATTCTGCCCAAATTAATACACCCGTTCAAAAAACGAATTGTGGGACAGAATCATCTCCGTTCAATGCACAATCACCACAAGAATTTCATGAGCCAATAAATTCACGTACAAATAGGGATGTAGAAATTCCTATCAATTATCATGTCATATACGTTGCAGGTGACAGTATTTTCATGAATGTCACCGTGGACAATGTACCCTATGATCATTGTACGTGGGACATAAGGGATAATGACAATAATACATTTTTATTGTATCCCGGATTTGGATTTGATTATCCGGGGCATTCTTATTCTTTAGGTGGTGTTTTGCCACCAATAAGACGAATATACTATAAAGTATATACACAATTATTTTATTCACTCGCAAATACTGCACCGCAATTTTATTTTGATCCTCATTCAAAATAACCAGTTTAGTAATGGTAAATAAGATACTAATTATTACATCAATTTCATTTTTATTTTCCCAATGGAATCAACAAACCAATGGTGTTCTCCACCAAAATTTTACCGGCTATTCAATAGATGCTGTAAATGAAAATGTCGCGACTTTTTCTGTTGACAGTGATTCATCACATCTATATTTAACATACACAGGCGGCAGTCAATGGAACTTGAAATATTCAATTTATCCTGAACGGATTGTTGATGTTTCGATTATTGATAGTTCTAAAATTTGGTTTTGTACCGGGTGGCCTGCGGCCATAATTCACTCACAAGATGGAGGTGATACATGGACCGTACAATTCTCGGATTCAACAATAACACTATTTTTCAATTATATTGAAATGTTTGATGAAAATAATGGAATAGCCATGGGAGATGCTGTTGAAAGCGATGAAGGTCCTGCTGTTATTTTAAGAACAACAAATGGTGGAACTAATTGGGTTTCTGTCAATGATTCTGCTTTTGGTGGCTACTCTGGTGATCTTTGGCGGCGAATTGATTTTATCGATACTAATACCGGTTATTTTAGAGAATCAGGTGTTTCCCCAAATTTATTGTTCAAAACAACGGATGGTTGCTCAACATGGACCAGTTTATCTTTTCCACAAAATAGCGGTCATGTATTAAAGTTTTACGATGAAAATATTGGTCTTGCAGTCAACTCTAGCACATATAACCGAACATTTGATGGTGGCATGACTTGGCACGAATCGGACCGTCCGGATGCGAATGATCCTGATTGGGGTATGGATGTGGAGTTTCATTCATCAGATCCATCAAAAGTGTGGTTTCCCGGTAGTAATCAAGTATTTTTCAGCAATGATTCTGGATTGACCTGGAATGTAGAATTTTCTTATTCAGGTATACGGGATATAATATTTATTAATGAAAATACGGGCTGGATTCTTGCTGATAATGGTGTGTTTTATAAAAATGTAATGTCAAATACAGATCAAGATCTGATCCTACCATCCAAATTCACACTTCATCCACCCTATCCCAATCCGTTTAATCCCGTGACAACAATCCGTTACGATTTACCAGAAGATGCCTTGGTCAATATCACCATCTACGATATGATGGGTAGAGTAGTGAGCAATCTGGTTAGTAGTAAGCAAAACGCAGGTTATAAATCAATCCAGTGGAATGCTACCAACAACATAGGGCAGCCAGTATCGGCAGGACTATACCTGTATA
>JAPYRR010000114.1 GCA_029936885.1 Fidelibacterota bacterium
TGAGATTTACTTCATCTCCGCTTAAATCAGGATTGTTTCCCGGAGGCATTGCACCTGAATTAACCTTTTGCCATAATAAACTATTGGCGTGATCCAGAGGTATTACCACTGGACCATTATCGCTATCTCCTGCCATTAAATTTTCATATGATGACAGATCCAGTCCATTTTGGTAGGCACCGCCATTTACATGACAACTGGTACAATTATTGTTGAAAATGGTCTGAATCTCTGACTCATAATCCACCTGTCCAAATAGCATTCCCAACGCCATAAACATGATTATCGTTTTCTTCATTTTACTTCTCCTTTTATTATTTAATGATCAGGAATTTCCCTTCCTTAACATCTCCAGAGTTTTTGTCTTCCACCGTAAATAGGTACAGACCTGATGCAGTAGCTTGATCATGCATGGTAATAAGATCCCAAGCGTGCTCTCCACCAGCCATCAATGGGTTTTTTAGTGCATCAATATTAACAATATCTGATCCATTGTAGGATTGATTATGTTGAATAATATTCACTAAATCTCCTGCCAATGAAAATATTCGGATTTCTGCTTCATCCGGCAAATTCCGAAACCAAAGCATTTTACTCCGACTTCCATATCCGTCCCAAAGGGCTTGACCCTTATATGGATTTGGATATACGGTTGGCATGCCAATCCATTCATTATCACCACTATTGGATTTACCTGGAAAAACATAAACTCGGTTTGAATAGATCGAACTCTCCAAACTTTCTAAGTTTGCGTCAGGATCGCCCTGATCATAGGCTGTAATAGCATAGTAATTTAACCATCCATCCTTAATATCTGAATTCTCAAATTTATAATGGTAATAAATTTCGTCAATCAAAATACTATCTGGTTCTCCGTATTCATTTGTTATTTCAACGGTAGAAACGCCTGTGTTGTATCCAATTTCATTCACAAGATCAACTTCTGATAATAGTGAGAATTCACCAAGCATATCATTGGCTGTCTTTCTTGCACCATAGATACGGTATCCTTCAAAATCTGCATCTTGACTTATTGGATCCAAAAAGGATTCAGCATTATTTTGCCAAAATAAAGTCACTTTTCTAGATTCTACAATTACTTTAATATTTGGAGAGGGTGGCGGAGCGGGGAGAATGTAACGATCAATTTCTCCATTATTATTAATATCCTCTCCTTCATCTAATTGGTTGTTTCTATTTTTATCTTCCCCATCATATGCCTGTTGTGCCCAATCATAATTCACCAACAAATTCTCTCTACGAGATGGTGAATTCCCATCAGCACCAGAAGCCCAAAGTGCACAAACTACAGTGAATGCTATATGACAAGAATCTCCTGGAGCTAAGTTCCAAGCTGTCGTATCCGCATTGGGTTCTGAACCAACAGGTCCTGCTGAAACTAAAAAGAGCCAACTGTCTTCATTCGCAGGATACCCATCCGATGAATATTCAGATCCATTTCCTGTTGGAACGGATGAAGACATTCTATCGTATCGTTCATTATCTGTCATTGGCATGCTGTAAGCAGGATATACATCATTATTAGATGTTCTCCAAATCCATTGATAATAGTTAGTGTTCAGTTTACTATATGGAATATTACTTCCCAGTGCAGAGATACCTACATAGGATTCCGCCCAACCATCATCGCCATCCGAATCAAACTGGTATCCAATATCCCTTGAAAAACCCGCATCATCTTGAGACTCATCAAAGCCATCTAAATTATCCGTCCAGGTGAACCCACCTCCGGGTGTGTATGAGTCTGTATAGTTAAAATTAGCGACTGACGCATCAGCCCAGATTCCTGCATAAAGATCTCGTATAGTGTCTGTGGATGCATTTGTAAAAGTGTATTTTAAAATTACGAAAGCATCTGCATAAGAAAAATTCCAAGCATAGGCTTCCAAATGTATGTCAATACCAAGGGGGGAATGGCCCTGGATTCCTAAACCATCAGTTGGCGAGTCTCCATAATCCTTGGAATCAGAAATCATGTCTTGATGAGATATTGCATTCGGTGAATAGTATTGAGCCATGGAGTCCTGTGTTGTAGAAGAAATGGAGGATCGAATAGTGATGGGTGAATTTGCAAATAATTCAAATCCTTCATCCCCTGCTTCAAATACACCATCCACTATAGCTGTTGAAACACGTCTTTGGCCATTAACAATTCCACCAACCCAAAGACCACAATATGAAAAATGTTCAATTTGCTCTCTTGCGACCTCTGTATGTTGCTTATACTGACACGATGGATGAATACTTCCATCTTCCATTCTGTTCCAACCATTACCCAAAATGCCAAAATTAGTAATTGTCATTCCAAGGTTTCCTACTGAGGTATACTTATCGTATTCATCTGATGAAGTCTGAATTCTATAGAGACTCCTCTCTTGTCCCATCAACAAGCTGATGATTATTAAACTATATAAAGAAAATCTCATTTATTTTAACAGGACAACTTTTTGGATCTGGGAATGTTTGCCGCTTTGTACCAGTCGAATAAAATAAACTCCACTCGGTTGATTTTGAGCATTCCATTTATAATCGTAACTCCCCGGTTTCAATAAACCTTGGTCCATCATTTCAACCAATCTGCCCTTAATATCATAGATTAGTAGAAACGTTTTGTTACCACTTATGGGAATCTCTAATTGAAAATTAATGGTTGTTGTTGGATTAAATGGATTGGGATAAGGTGGATATAGCTTAAACTGACTTGGGACAGGAGTTTCAGGACTGATGCTAACAGTTGACCCATCATAATCTGTTCCAGGTGTGCCTAAATCCCCAGCTCCGTAGGCAAGTGTCGCTTCATACCAATTCTCGCTTACATTATTATCAACATTAGGATCGTGGATCTCCATGGATCCCCCGCTACCAAATGCCCAGGAACTGGTATAATGAACTTCATCCACAATGGAACCTTCATGATCTAAAAGTATAATTTCATCCTCACTATTTGATAACGCTACCCCACTAAATTCATAATTGGATATAACACCACCGTTCAATGAAATATCACCATTTCTGGTAAATACAAAAAATTCACCCGGTAAAACTGGAACATACATTGCATCATTATTGATAATATGTTCATCATTATCCGCATCTTTAATTGTCCAACCATCTATATTAATAGTGGAGTCTGTGGTGTTATGAATTTCAAACCATTCTCCGTAAGAATCTGAAACCGATGCTGGATTGGGCATTATTTCTGTAATTACAATCCCCGCATCGTTATAAACCAAATCGTCAAACCATACATCCATATAAACAGGTAAATGATCTGATGCATCGTGAAGTGCATCGGCCATGGCATCATTGACGGACGAATTGTTTCCGTTGTTAATGGCATCATTGAAATGGTTGCCGTCATTCCCCACGGCCCAATAAGTATCTT
>JAPYRR010000115.1 GCA_029936885.1 Fidelibacterota bacterium
CCTGCCTTACCGAGATTTGCCCCAAAATTGAATCCTTCCGCATTCATGGTATTTCTCAAAATATTCATTGAAGCATTTGCTAATTCCATTATTTCCAAATTAAAATCCTTCGATAAATTGTTAGTATCCGCAGTATGTTCAAAAGGTGAAATCATGAGATGTCCGTTGGAATAAGGGTAAAGATTCATGAGAATGAAGGACTTATTTCCACGATATAATATAAGGTTTTCTTGATCATCATTTGCTTGTGATTTATTGCAAAATATGCATCCATTTTCTTTCGGTGAACGGATATAATCAATCCGCCATGGAGCCCAAAGCTTTTTCATGGAAGCTTGGCTAAAAACAAAATACAATTCACGCTAAAATTGAAAGTAAGGTTTAGATGTTTTTTTGTCTCTTCATTCATTATTCAAAATCCATTTCCCATCTTCCATATCAAATCATGATTTATCTTCTGTTTGTCGATCTTTAATAACTCTTTGTTGCTGATCTTTCGGCATTTTTTCATAATGGCTAAATGATTCTGCATGAATTCCTCGTCCGCCAGTTAACGACCGAATTGTGGTTGCATAATGATATAATTCTGCCTGAGGCACCTGGGCTTTGATCACTTGGAATTTCCCATCCGAATCCATTCCCATGATTTTACCACGCTTTCCAGAAATATCACCCATAATGTCACCCATAAATTCTTCTGGGACAGTTACTTTGATATCTATTATTGGTTCTAATAAACAGGGTTTTGCACTTAAAAAAGCTTCACGAAATGCATGTTTTCCAGCAGTTTGAAATGCAATATCCTTTGAATCAACCGGGTGCATCTTACCATCATAAAAGTCCACTTTTAAATCCACGACCTTACACCCTGCAATTATTCCATCCGAACAGGCGGTATTTACACCTTTTTTTACTGAGGGAACAAAAACACGATCTACATTTTGCCCGACAAGAGAATGAGTGAATTCTATACCATCACCTCGTTGTTTCGGTTCTATACGTATCCAAACTTCAGCGAATTGACCAGCGCCACCAGATTGTTTTTTATGTCGATATTTAGCAGAGCCATTTCCCAAAATTGTTTCGCGGAACGGGACCTTAGGCTCTTCCAATTCAATTTCAATTCCAAACCGACGTTTTAATCTTTCGGTTGTAACTCTTAAGTGAAGTTCTCCTTGCCCGGAAATGATTGTTTGTTTTACTTCACTATCTACCCGGTATACAAAGGTTGGATCCTCCTCATGGAGAGTCGCAAGTCCAACAGCAAGTTTTTCCTCGTCTCCTTTTGCTGTTGGCACAATGGCTGCATGAATATTAGGATTCGGGAAATTCATGGGTGGTAAAGTCACATGTTTCCCTGAACACAGGGTATTTCCTGTATGTGTATTTTTCAGTTTAACAACACCAGCTATATCTCCAGCAGATAATTGGTCCACTTGAGTTCGGTTTTTTCCATTCAATATAAACATTTGGCCAAATCTTTCATTGGAATTACGATCAGAATTGTAATAATCAGTTCCAGTTTTTACCTGACCTGAATACACCCGAAATAAGGATAGTTCTCCTGAATGAGATTCTGACATTGTTTTAAATATTTGGAGTACTGTTTCCGTGCCATCTAAAGAAACTTTCACTTCGTTTCCTTGTTCATCGTGGGCCAATACCGTTTTTCTATCATCAGGAGATGAACCATATTTACTAATAAAATCACACACCCGAGCCACACCAATATTAGATGTTGCTGATGTACAAAATAGAGGGACAAAAGTTTGGTCCTGAATTGCTTGATGGATTCCGCTTCTCATTTCTTCCTCAGTGAGGCGACCCTGTTCAAAGAATTTTTCTAAAAGAGAATCATCAGACTCAGCTACAAATTCAATCAATTCCTCGTGTAGTGATTTTACTTTTGCTTTTAAATCATCTGGGAGTTCACTTTCGGACATATTTCCGGAACCATCAGTTTGATATGTAATTAACTCAGTTCTAAGCACATCTACATTCTGATTATATCCGGGGCCGGCATTTATGGGGAGTTGCATGGGGAAAACATTATTCCCGAAACGGCGTCTTGCTTGAGCTAGTATTTCGTCAAATCGCGTATGTTCCCTGTCCAGTCCATTGACAACAAGCATCTTAGGAATTCCCAGTTTTGTAGCCTGATTCCACATGGTTTCTGTCCCCACTTCCACGCCATTAACAGCGTGAATGGCTATAATTGCAAGATCAACAACACTTAATGATCCGGTTGCTTCTCCAATAAAATCGGAATAGCCTGGCGTATCAATCATATTAAATTTTTTCTCCATCCATTCCAAATGAAGTGGGGTAGCATGGATGGAAATTAGACGCGATTTTTCTCCGGGATGATAATCGGATGTTGTAGAACCGTCTTCGATTTTTCCAAGACGGTTTGTCTCGCCGCCAAGTTTTAACATGGCTTCTGCCAAGGACGTTTTCCCGGCAGCGCCATGTCCCACAATTGCAAAGTTTCTAATGTCTGATGATTTATAGCGTTTCATATATCAATCTCTTTCCTGTCGAATAATGTTTAAGTAAAGGGTGTGAAGTGTAACCTCACAGTCTGTCTAAAATCAAGAAGATTAAAGAGCGAGAGAACGGGTATTTTCTATATAGGCTCTTAAGGCAGGAATCATATAAATATCATCCAAGTTATAGTCTAGAAAACTTGTTGCAAGAATTTTCAATCGATGTTCAATGGGTTTCATTTTATTCACTACAATGACAGTTTCATCTTTCACAACACAAATACCGCCAGAAAAATTCCCGTTCCCTTTTATAATTTTCACACCAAGCCGTTGGCCCAATCCCTCAAACTCGGCATATAATTTTTCTTTCTTCATTAGATTAATTCTTTTCCACCATTCAATTTCAGAAAATCGACCAAAGCTTTTACATCCTCAACTTTATCTCGAGGAACCACCAAGGTAGCGTCATCGGTGTTCACTACAACCAGGTTACTCGCGCCGATGACTGCTGTAAATTTTCCATTGGATTGAATCAGATTATTTTTCCCGTCTAAGACCTTTCCATTTCCTCGGATGATATTCCCATCATCATTGGAATTCAATACATCATATAATGCGTTCCATGATCCAATATCATTCCATTTGAAATCGCCATTCACTACATAAATATTATCCGCTTTTTCTAAGAGGCCATAATCAATTGATTCTGGTTCAATTAGATCCCACTGAGCTTGAAATGAATCACCTTTTTTAATCAAGGGTGCAATTTTATTTAATGATTCCATCAACTCCGGCATGTATTTATCCATGGCAGATAAAAATGTGTTCACTTTCCAAAAAAACATACCTGCATTCCAAACAAAATCTCCGCTAGCTACAAATCGT
>JAPYRR010000116.1:0-2390 GCA_029936885.1 Fidelibacterota bacterium
TGGAAAAGCCCAGGGTAGCAAATCATAAAGGGAAAACAGATCTTGTTACTGAAACCGATCTTCTTTCTGAAAAGGTAATAAAATCCATTATTCGTGCGTCCTTCCCAGATCATGGTATTTTAGCCGAAGAATCAAAAAAAGAATCATCCCAATCGGACTTTCTCTGGATCATCGATCCATTAGACGGTACAAGCAATTTCGTACATGGCTATCCATCATTTGCTGTATCCATCGGACTTTTCTTTCAAAACGAACCCCTGGTTGCGGTTGTTATGGAAATGCCTCACACCAAACTCTATTCTGCCATAAAAGGTGAAGGTGCATGGTGCGAAGGTCAATCCATTTCTTGTTCTCTAGCGGAATCGCTCAATCAAAGTCTTCTTGTGACTGGGTTTGGATATGAGCATGGCGAAAATTGGAAAAGAAACATGCGACTTTTTAAGCATTTCACCGACACGACACATGGCGTACGAAGATTGGGGGCAGCTGCTGTGGATATATGCCATGTTGCATCTGGAAAAGTGGATGGATTCTGGGAATATGATTTGAAGCCCTGGGATACAGCTGCCGGCATTTTGATCGCCAGGGAAGCGGGATGTGTGGTGAGCCAAATGGATGGATCAGATTATTCTATTTATGATAATAACATAATGGTAGGAAATCCTAAAATCCACTCAAGGTTAATTCGTGAAATAGGCAATATTATCTGAATTGGTCTCTAAATTGTTTTTCTGACCATAAACCGTCTATTCTATATATATAATCTGTTTTACGATTTAAATAAATTATTTCCATTGCATAAAAATGGAAAACAGGTCCCTTTTCTACTTTTGACCCTTCCCAGTGGTAAGAGATTGCTGCTTTATCCTTTTCTAGAATAATATCCAGAATTTCAATCTGGTAGTCATTCCATGTGTTCGAATATTGAATTATATCATTAAGGAAGGTTGAGTCATTTTGAGACAGTTGAACCAAAAATAATGGCACAACTATTTCCCTAAAATTAAAGTCACCAATTTTTGTTACAATAAGTCTTATTTCATCTCCCACTTTTCCTGTGATCATGGGCAAATTTTCAGAAACAACTTTCCCATTTATTTCTTGAATTTGATCTCCTACATCAAGCTTCGTTTGAAGTGAATCATTCACGATTTCTGTGACGAGTAAACTTCCATCTTGATATCTGGTTTTGATGCCCAGCCCCACATAAGGCGTATGGAAATATCTAAAGTCATCCGATATCATGGAATAAACAGTTGAATCATCCCCGGCATATCGGGCTTCTATAAATTGTATAATGTATTCATCCTTGAGCGAAGAAGGCATTAGAACCGAAAAAATAAAAATGAATGAAATGAGTCGTAAAGTCACTTGATGTAAACCATTTTGTGAGATAGTGAATAATCAATAATATTTAGCACATAAAAATACACCCCTGTTGGCACCTGTTTCCCCTCATTATTTTGCCCTTTCCATATAACTGATCTTTTTCCCTGAATTTGATTTTCATTCACCAAAGTTCGAATTTCATTACCCTTTAAATCATAAATGATAAGTGACACATATGTTGATTTAGGTAGATCATATGATATCACAGTCATAGGATTAAAAGGATTAGGATAATTTTGAAAAAGTTCAATTATTTCGGGAATTTGGATTTGGCTTTCGTCAGTCTCAACAAAATCATAATGAGTCGTGAGATCAAACGTGTCACCCTCAATCAGGAAATGGAGCCGGCCACTTATAATCCCTGGCATATTATCATTATTTGTCCCGCTGTGCGTTGCTTCAAAAACATCCAAAACATAAGTCAAATTATTTACAATGAGGATCCCATCATCCGAAATGGTTGATTCACAATTATCATCTAAATAGATTGTGCGGAAGGGCTGATCCTGGTACGCAGAAAATCCACTATTTTCACCAACAACACCAAACTCTCCACCAATGATTCGGTTGGGGAAATAATCATATTCATTCCATATTTTAGGAATAATAACAGTGTGAGGAACAAGCCCGTTGCCATCTTGGATACCCAAATCTCCATACCACCAGTTATTCTCATTTTCTGTGAGTCCCGTAATAACATATTGACCAAAATTTGCTATGCTGTCCTCTGAGCCATTCAAGGTCATTTCTGTGAATACTGGCTGGGTCATGATATCTGGATCAAAAGGTTCAGACCAACTCCCTGCGCCTACAAATTCCCGGGTTGAAAGATTATATTGGTCACCATCCAATAATTGATTGAATACAATATCGGTAAATCGGGGTGGTTCATTGGCAATACATTGGATTTCCGATGAATCACTTTGGTGGATAATGGTCACCATTTCACCATGAACGGTGCCAATCATACTTTCATCCACACAAAATGCAGTTTTGTATTC
>JAPYRR010000116.1:2400-3349 GCA_029936885.1 Fidelibacterota bacterium
ATTCTACACCGATACCCAGGAGATCTTCATTATTATCCTGGTTTCGTCTGGCCAACATAACAGTCAATCGAGCAAGTCTCCCCCGCTCGTTAAAATGGGAATCTGTGAAAACGCCGGGGAGAATATTCAGGAAATCATCCGTTATGGAGACTCGGTAATGGTAGGGATTATATGCGGCCTGATCAGATGTGAGTGAACCATTTTGCCCGTCAAATACTATTTCACCCAATATGGCTAAACCGGCGCTGGTTCCACCTATTACACCGCCATTATCATACACAGATTGAATGGCAGTCTGAACATACGTGTTTTTCCAAGTGGAAACATAATCCCACTGGTCTCCACCTTCGATAAAAATACCGTCGGCACTTAATAATTCCTGAAAAATAGGAAAACTGTTCGCATCAGCTTCTGTGGCAATTTGAAGATTATAGCTGGTGATACTTGCACCGAGAGATTCAAAGTAAGTTGGATACCAATCGCTGGCCTCATCTACATCAATATTAATAATCTTCCCAAATCCGGCTTTTTCTACAAACCAGCCATAAGGATTATCTGACCATGAACCATAATTCTCGCCACCGCCACCCACCATCATGATGGAGCCTTGTGTATAAATCGACGATGGAATTATCAGGAATAAAATAATGAAAAAATGCATAGGAAAATTTATAGCCTACTTGATGGATGGGTTCTTTCTTTTTTCTTAAAAATATAGACCACAGAAGAACTTCTGTAGACAATAGTTAAAATAGATTTTCCGAATAGGACACCAAAGTAAACCCAATAAGATATCCTACCAATTCTACTCATCATCCCTAAAACAAAAAACCCCACGGATGTGGGGCTTTTGTATATTGATTTGGATATTTACTTATTCACATTCATTCTCTACATGCTTCTTCAGCTGCTCTCATCTCTTCATCATTATTAATAGTTTGGGTTGTGC
>JAPYRR010000027.1 GCA_029936885.1 Fidelibacterota bacterium
GGGCACCAGATCCTAAATCTGGCGTGTCTACCAATTCCACCACCGCGGCATAAATTTGGGACGAGAAATTACAATTTATTCCAACAAAAAAGCCCTGCAAAAAACAGGGCTTTTTAAATCAACCTTAAATTCAGAATGATTTATTTCATAAGAATCATTTTTTGGGTAAACACCTTGTTTGCCGTATGGAGCCTATATAAATACACTCCTGCACTTACCGGTTGTCCATAATTATCGGTCGCATTCCATGTTGCCATATGACGACCTGCAATTTGTTTACCATTCACTAAGGTTTTTACATTTCGGCCTATTAAATCAAATATTTCTAATTTAACATTAGAATCCCTAGCTAAATCATAAGCAATCTTGGTTGATGGGTTAAATGGATTCGGGAAGTTAGGATGTAATGCAAATTCACCTGGTAATCCAATTTCATCTTCCATGGATAAATAACCTGTAAACTGACCGAAGCCATGAAAAAGAGCTGTGACAGGGTTTGCACCCGCGTCTCCAGCAGCTACAGAAGGCATAGTCATTATTATAGATGAATTATAGAGATTATCATCAAACTCAACATCAACTTGAAGAATCGCACCAGATCCAATTTCTATTCCCGTATTAAAATCATATCCAAGAAAATAATATGTTCCATCTTCTTGTTCGAATGAACTACCATCTACAATGCCATCATCAAATCGTCCAATACCAGAAATTCCTGTTACATTCATACTTTCGGGTAAATCAGCCAAGGTAAACTCAAGAATATTGATAGCTTCTGCATTATCCAAATGCACATCAAAAGAACCCATTCCACCTGGGGTTAAGTTTCCGGATTCATTTTGTATACTATAGGCAGCAGGAGGGGAACCAACATAAACTTCACCTGATGTACCTTCTGTATGCATAGGAAGGTTGTTGATATCAGAAATGACTGCATCATCAATGTTTAGATCAATGAGAGTTCCTTCTGGTATTCCACCCGCAATATTGAATAATAAATCTGCAATATGGGAAATTCCAGGGTTAATAGGATTAGATAATGTGTTATCAAACATGAGAACACGATAAATGGTACCCACAACATCTGCAGAAATATTCCACGTACTAAAATCATGTAATCCGCTAATAGATATATCTGCCCCCGTCATAAATGGCGGATCAGCAACAATATCAAGTTGAATACCATATATAGGTTGGGTATTACCTAAAATAAATGACGTGGTAAATTCCCCATCAGATTGGCCATATCCCCCGGTCAACGTTGCGTACTGCGTTTCAATTCCAACTTCATATATTGAACTTTCCGAAGTCCAGTTTAAATCAACATAATTCAAATCTTGAATTGCTGTACCATTAGTATAAGAAAGATTGACGACCATTTCCTCATCAGCATCTGGATAAACTACGGCACGACATACGGGTCCATTTCCTGCTGAAAGAGGTGTACCAAGACTTATGCCAGTGATAGCCATTGTTCCATTCCCTTGGTCCGCAATTTCTAGCGCCCAGTCAGAAGTTCTATCAGTTGTTAAAATATTAAGACTATTAATCACATCAGGATAATCCATGATTTCAAAATAGAACAACCCAAGATCGGATTCATTATTGATATAAAAGTCCAATGTATCCATTTGGCCAGAGAGAGATGCACCATTATCCATCCAGAGTTCAACCCATTCTACAGGTGTTGCAGAAACGGTATTGGTTTCACCCGATTCAGATCCATCAGGATAAATGGCAGTCACATAGTAATAGTAAGTTGTACTATTGGTTACATCTTCATCAAGATAAGTTGTGACATCCCCTTCCACTTCTGTTAATTCTTCAAAACCTGTTGTACTGTTTAAAGAACGGTATACTTTGAATGCATCTAATTCTACAGGTCTAGTATTATTAACAATTGGGTTTTCTAAATCCACAATTAATTCATGCGGAATTCCACCGCTAAATTCAGCAATCACTTCATCTTTCGGTGCAGAAAATGCCCATACACCTAATTCTGTCAATTCATAATGAACAACTCTATCAATTTCTCTAGAAGCAAATGTAATGAAAACATCATCTACAGCCCACCCGGAAGCCCATACACTATTATCATTTGAGTGAAAAGCAATATATAAGTTTTGTGCTCCTGCATGTTCAGAAAGATCTACCGTTTCTATTACCCATTCAGCTGCCGCTTCTAATTGGATTACTTCTGTAAAATTTGTCCCATCGGTGCTGACCTTAATATGCGCAGTTTGGCTATAAGCACCTGTATAATAAGATGCAAAATTCAAAGTAATTGTTTGTGCACCGCTCACATTTAAGGGTGGTGCAATCAAATAATCTACTGAGCCATCATCATCAGCCATATCGTCATTTGAACACATGTACCAAGTGTGACCGGGTATATCCCAAAAAGCGCTAGACCCATTTTCTGTGATGAACCATCCTTGAGACGAATTAGTCGTTGTTGTCCAGTCGTCAGGAATAACTCCTTCTTCAAAATCTTCCTCAAAATCTTCTGGGATCGGACCAAATGGTGCTTCCCATGTCAATAATACCTGAGCATCCATACCATCTTGTGCAACTAGGTTATGAGGTTCTTCTATATAACCAGGAGTGACTGTTACTGTCCCGGAATCTGTACCTGCGACCCAATAGGTTCCACCAATATCATCTGTAACAATCACATTTTCAAAATTAACCCCCACATTTGAATTATAGGCATTATCGTGAACAAGCATTTCCATATTTAAAATGGCACCCTCACCTTCATCAATATTGCCATTATTAGAGTCAAACATTAGTACACGCGTTGCCCCTGATTCCAATACACTAAATTCTACGGTAAAACCAGATGATCGGTCGGTTGTTGAGAAACCTATCACATCCAAATAATCCGGAGTATCATATATATCAAATTGGACACCACCAACAACGCCCGAATTTTGAAGATTAATATCAATATAAACATCTTCAGAAACATCGCCTGTATCTGAAGTTGCACTTATTACGATTACATCGCCTATCGTAATAGACCCGTCGACCGCATCACCCTCAATAACTTCTCCATCATCATTACTAACAGTAAGATCAAACATATCAAGTTCAAGTAATGCAGAAAGTATATCAGATCCATTGTAATGAAGGTTTAACACGACTGCGTCACCTCCAGCATCAATTCCATTGGGGTTATTGCTATAAAAGACAACCCTACCGGAGCCGTCTTCAAATACATTATAATCTGCGGTAAAATTATCTGAATCAACAGGAGTTACACCCGAGAGAATTGCAAACGTTGGTAAAGCTATCACATCAAATTGGAACCCACCAATTATATCATTGGGATTCGTCAACGTTACGGGGACTACGATATCTTCCGTATAGCCTCCTACTGAAACATCACCTATTGAAACAGTGACATTGGCATGGGCAGTACCCACCAATAATATTACTAGAATAAGCGTGTTAAAATAATTTCGCACTAATTTCATCTCGTCCTCCGACAATATTAAATTTTTCAATAATTGAAAGCAAAATAGAAACCCCCCATTTATAACTTCAAAGAAAAGCCTATAATGTTATACTAAAATAACGATTTTCTACCGATAATTCACTCATAAATTAATGAAACAAAGATTGAGTAATATCATCATATAAATCATCAACATGTTCAATTCCCACTGAAAGGCGAATCAGTTTCTTTGATAATCCCATTTTTTTCTTCATAACGGGTGGGACTGATCCATGGGTCATTTCATAAGGGATGCATACCAAACTTTCAACGCCGCCCAAGCTTTCAGCCAAAGTAAATAATTTAATTTTTGACAAAAATTGATCCCGAGCATTTACTGATTCTAATTCAAAAGAAATAATACTTCCAAATATGGGGATTCCTTCCGGATTAAGTTGCTGTTTTTTCACAAGATCATGCTGAGGATGAGATTTAAGACCGGGATACCTCATTGATCTTATTTGTGAATTGGATTCTAATCGATGGGCTAAATCCAAGGCATTATCAGATTGTTTCTGCACACGTAGGGCCATAGTCTTTGTACTTCGAAGTAACATCCAACAATCAAATGGACTGGGTACAGCTCCTGCAGATTTCTGGATAAAATAAAGTTGATCAGCTAGATCTTTTTCATTCGTGATTAACGCACCACCAATTACATCACTGTGACCTCCAATAAATTTTGTTGCACTATGCAAAACCAAGGTTGCGTCAAGTGCAAGTGGGTTTTGCCCATAAGGGCTCATAAATGTATTATCCACGGCCAACTTAATGCCATGAGTTTGACATAATTTTGCAGTGGACTTAATGTCACATAATTCTAGAAGTGGATTTGTAGGGGTTTCAACAAAGATCCATTTTGTATTGGGTTGAATCGCATCCTCGATTTGATTCAAATACCGTGTATCAACAAAATCAAATTGGAACCCATGATTTGATAATATTTCAACAGCCATTCGGTAGGTTCCGCCATAGACATTTCGTCCTATGATTACATGATCGCCTTGTTCTAAGGTTTGGAAAAGTGCGGTAGTGGCAGCCATCCCGCTGGCAAAAGCAATTCCATATTTTCCACCTTCCAGAGATGCTAGGTTTTCTTCATATCGTTGCCGAGTAGGATTTGCTGCTCTAGAATAATCAAATCCTTTATGTTGTCCAACACTTTCCTGCTGATAGGTAGACGTAAAATGAATAGGGGGCGATACAGCTCCAGTTGATTCATCCGGTTTATTTCCAGCATGGATTGCCCTTGTTTCAAATCGTTTTTTATCCCCCATTATGATATCTTGACAAATCCTTTATTCAGATAATTTTGGAGTTTTTTATACTTTATTTCAATCTGTATTCCATCAGGTCCTTGAACTTTAATTTTTTCATTGCGACCATGTTTTTCTCCAGATTGAATCGGGGTACGCACTTGCT
The DNA here is from genome assembly GCA_029936885.1 of Fidelibacterota bacterium. GTDB lineage: Bacteria > Fidelibacterota > Marinisomatia > Marinisomatales > UBA1611. The sequence goes on from JAPYRR010000027.1 coordinate 4,922, forward strand.
GAGGCTGGTTAGCTTGCTGTCCTTTCGGTTGCCCCTGAAATCCCATTCCTGTTGTATCTTTATGGCTCGTTTGAATATTTCTTGTTGATCGTTCCTGAATACCTGGTGAATTTTCCATTCCTTGGATTTGTGTCCTAAATAGCCGTTGAATTGTTGCAGAATTCATATCTGTCATCATTACTTGAAACATCTTAAATCCTTCTGACTTGTACTCCAATAAAGGGTTTTTTTGACCATAGGCTCGAAGGTTGATCCCTTCTCGTAATTGATCCATGGCATAAAGATGGTCCTTCCACTTATCATCAATTGTACGGAGAATAACAAATCGTTCGAACCCACGCATTACATCTTCCGGAAGTAAGGATTCTCTTGCTTTATAAATTGATTTTGCATCTTCAACAACCCAGTCTGCTACATCATTTGCTGTCAAATCGGTACGACCTGTGGCAGTTTGAATTTGTTCTAAAGATGTATCAACCATTATATGAGTAGCAAATGACTGCTTCAAGTGATCCCAATCCCACATATCGGGTGTTCCCAAACCAGATTGAGCTTCAACCTCATCCATGACATAATCGTCTAAGATCTGTTCGGTCGTTTCATTCATATCCCCGCCAGATAGAGCTTGATTCCTGATATCATATACAACTTGGCGTTGTTGGTTCATTACATCATCATATTCGAGGAGATGTTTCCGTATACCAAAATTTCTTACCTCAACTTTCTTTTGTGCATTTGAAATAGCTCGGGTAACCATTTTAGCGGAAATAACTTCACCTTCTTCAATGCCCATTCGATCCATAATTGATGCCACCCGATCCGAACTAAATAAACGCATTAAATCATCTTCTAGGGATAAATAAAATCGAGATGATCCTGGGTCACCTTGGCGACCACTTCGCCCACGTAACTGTAAATCGATTCGACGTGATTCATGACGTTCTGTCCCAATGATATGAAGGCCACCTAATTCTATAACCCCCTCACCCAGTTTTATATCTGTTCCCCTTCCAGCCATATTGGTCGCAATAGTAACCGCTCCTCTCTGACCAGCACGCGCAACAACTTCAGCCTCACTTTTATGTTGTTTTGCATTTAATACATTATGAGGAATATTTTTCCGTTTAAGCATTCTTGCTAATAATTCAGAAATCTCAACAGAAATTGTTCCAACTAAAACAGGTTGGCCCCGATGATGACATTCAGAGATTTCATCTATTGCTGCATTATATTTTTCCCGTTTCGTTTTATAGACCAAGTCTTCCCTATCATCTCGAATAATATCACGATGGGTGGGAACAACAGATACATCTAACCCATAGATAGATCCCAATTCTTCAGCTTCGGTTTCAGCAGTTCCAGTCATGCCAGATAGTTTATCATACAACCTGAAATAATTCTGGATGGTTATTGTTGCTAATGTTTGGGTTTCACGTTCTATTCGCACATTTTCTTTCGCCTCAAGTGCTTGATGAAGTCCATCTGAATAACGCCGTCCTGGGAGAACCCGGCCTGTAAATTCATCAACAATCATAACCTTACTATCCTGTAAAACATATTCTACATCTTTTTCATACATGGTGTATGCGCGAAGTAATTGATTGAAATTATGAATAGTGCCGCTTCGTTGCGCATGGAGTTGGTGAGCTTTTTCTTTTTCCTGTTCTTTTTCATTTAAAGAAAGATCTTCTCTCTCGTCAATCTCTAAAAGCATTTCGCCAAGATCAGGTATCACAAAAGTATCCGGATCATCTGGTGCCAGTAAGTTTCGACCTTTATCAGTTATATCCATAACATGACTTTTTTCATCAATAACAAAATAAAGATCTTCATCAACTTCGTACATTTTCTTATCACGGATAAAATTTGATTCAATATTTTGGGCTAGTTTCAACATTCCAGTCTCTTGGAATATTTTCATTACTTGTCGATGTTTTGGCATACCACGCTGTGCCTGAAGTAGTTTTAATCCAGCTGAATCATTCTCATTATCATCCAACAATTTTTTAGCGTCTCGAACAAGTTCAGATACAAGTGTATTTTGTGTTTTCACCAAATGTTGAACACCCGGTTTCAACGTAGTGAAAGTTTCATCAACGGGTGCATCCACAGCACCAGAAATGATTAAAGGTGTCCGAGCTTCATCAATCAGAACACTATCCACCTCATCTACCACCGCAAAGGCATGCCCCCGCTGAACCATATCTTCCTTCTGAAGTGCCATATTATCTCGAAGATAATCGAAACCAAATTCATTATTTGTCCCATAGGTAATATCCTGGCTATACATTTCACGTCGTTGAACATTATCCATGGAATTCAAAATAAAACCCACCGTAAGACCCAGTCGTTTATAGACTTCTCCCATCCATTCTGCATCTCGTTGGGCCAAATAATCATTTACCGTTATCACATGAACACCCCGACCTGTAAGTGCATTCAAATAAATCGGCATCGTTGAAACCAGTGTTTTACCTTCGCCCGTTTTCATTTCAGAAACTTTTCCAGAATGAAGGGTAATGGCGCCCAATAGTTGGACATCATACGGTGTCATTTCCCAATCCAATTCTTGACCAGATACTCGCCAAGAAGATCCACACAAGCGTCGACAGGTTTCCTTAACAATCGCAAAGGCTTCCACCATAATAAAATCGAGAGCACCGTGTTCCGCATTTAAAATAGCCTTTTCCTTTTCTTGTCGATCCATATCCATTGAAAGTGATTGAGCCCTTTCATCCCGCTGGTTGATGACAAAATCTTTTAACTCTTGGGTTCTTTTGACTAAATCTTCATCTGTTTTAGATGAAAGTGTTTCATAAAATTGATTAATCTTATCTTTAGTCGGTTGGAGTTTTTTCATCTCCCGTTCAGATTTTGTTCCGAATAATTTTGCAAGTACCATTATAATTAATTTTTTTCCTGTTTTTGGAATTCTTTAAAAACCGCATCTAGAATTCCATTAATAAATCCTGAACTTTCTTCAGTACTATACACCTTGGCAATTTCTACCATTTCACTGATGGTTACCTTGGGTGGAATATCATCCATGAAAAATATTTCACAAATACCCATTCTTAATAATACTCGATCGACCTGAGCGACTCTGTCAAATTCCCAGTTCTGGAGATGCTTTTTTATCATTTCGTCAGTCCAATCATGATGTTCCAATACGGAATAATAAAGGGCTAAGATAAATTTATTATTTTTCTTTCTTACTGGGCTTTCATCTAAAATTCTATCTAAAGTGATGGTTGTTTTTTCTTCAGAAAACTGCTGAGCATATAAGGCCTGCAGAACGCCCTCTCGGGCATTTCTACGTGGATGAGTTTTAGGCATTATCTCGTCTACCCATTACATTTTTCTTCGGTAAATAGACATTTTTCAATTTGCCAACTTCTCTCATCCGTTGTTCAGCCACCTTCGAAGCCGCTTCGTGAGTGGTAACTCCGTCAATATCAGCTTGACTATAAATTTTCATGAGCATATCATAAATTCCTTCTGCTTGCCTAAAGGCACGTTCCCGATTGTATCCTTCAATTTCATTGGCAACATTAATCAATCCACCCGAATTGATAGCATAATCCGGTGCATATAAAATTCCACGGTCCTTCAACATTTGTGCATGTTTAGTGTCATCTTTTAATTGATTATTTGCTGCACCAGCCACTATAGAACATTTTAGCTGTGGAATGGTATCGTCATTCAGGGTTGCGCCCAAAGCACAGGGTGCATATATATCTAAATCAGCGCTATAAATATCATCCAATCCAATCACATCAGCACCGAAATCATCCACCACACGTTTGAGTGCTTCAGTATCAATATCTGTGATAAAAAGTTTTGCTCCATTTTCTGCCAAATATTTACAAAGATAATAGCCAACATGTCCCACACCCTGAACGCCAACTTTTAAACCAACCAAAGAATCCTTACCAAGTTGGTGTTTTACTGTGGCCTTAAGACCGGAGAATGCGCCCAATGCAGTAACAGGAGATGGATCCCCACTGCCACCTAATGCTCTTGAAATACCGGTTACATACTTGGTTTCCATTCGCACCCATTCCATATCTTTCACACTGGTTCCCACATCTTCAGCTGTGATGTACCGTCCGGAAAGTCCTTCTACAAATCGGCCAAAGGACCGAAAAAGAGTTTCAGTTTTATCTGTTTTTGCATTTCCAATGATTACAGCTTTTCCACCGCCGAGATTCAAGCCGGCAATGGCAGCTTTATAGCTCATGCCTCGTGCCAGTCTTAAAACGTCTGTAAGTGCTTCTGCTTCCGTTTCATAATTCCACATACGGCACCCACCCAATGCAGGACCAATGGTTGTATTATGAATGGCAATAATTGCTTTAAGGCCTGTATCCTGATCGTGACAAAATACGACTTCCTCGTGCCCTCTCTTATTCATACTCTCAAATACGACTGACATAATAACTCCTTTTAAAAAAGTTGATTAACGGGGGCTGTCCAACTGTATGGATCACTTATTTTTCCCTTTGAATGCCTAAAATTGTTGTTTGGATTTTGTGGCAATATGAAATACTGTGGTTTCTACCAATTTAGCTTCAAAATAATCGTCTACGATTTGCACCGAATTTTGCTGAATCATTTAAGCAAATCTCTCCCAATTACCAATTGTTGGATTTCGGATGTTCCTTCATAAATCTGAGTGATTTTGGCATCCCGCATGAGCCGTTCCACACCGTATTCCTGCATGTAACCGTAGCCACCATGGATTTGAACGCATTCTGTTGCTGCTTTCATAGCTGTAGAAGATGCATATAGCTTCGCCATGGAACTTTCTCGGATGTATTTTTTTCCATCATCTTTTAATTTTGCAGCTCGCCAAATCAACATTCTCGCCGCATCAATTTCAGTTGCCATATTAGCTAATTTATTTTGGATGGCTCCAAATTCACCAATGGGTTTTCCAAATTGTTTACGTTCTTTTGCATAGGAAACGGATGCATCCAATGCAGCCCGAGCTAAACCAAGTGCCTGAGCAGCAATTCCGATTCGGCCACCCCCCAACGCTTTCATTGCAATTTTGAATCCTTGCCCTTCTTCACCTATCAAATTTTCAACAGGAATTTTGCAATCTTCAAAATATAGTTCACATGTATCCGAAGCTCGGATTCCAAGTTTATTTTCCTTTTTCCCCATGGATAAACCCTGCGTACCTTTTTCCACGACAAATGCGCTAATTCCTTTGTATCCCGCGCCTTTTTCTGTAAGACAAAATAGTGTAACAATATCACTCGTAATCCCATTTGTAACCCAATTTTTGGTGCCATTGATAATATAATGGTCTCCATCTTTTCTAGCAAAAGTGTTCATATTACTCGCATCAGATCCAGATTGCGGTTCGCTTAGACTATATGCGCCGAGTTTTTCGCCTGCGGCAAGCGGTTTTAAATATTTCTCTTTTTGGGCAGTTGTTCCATAATCCACAAAAAGTTGACATACGAGTGAATTATTAACAGACATAACAGTGGATGTGGCTAATTCTACCGCTGCGATTTCTTCCATGGCAATCGTATAGGTAACGGTGTCAAAACCAGCGCCACCCCATTCTTCGGGAACCATCATTCCCATAAATCCCAATTCCCCTAATAATTTAATTTGTTCTTTTGGGAATTCGGCTTTTTCATCTCTTTCAATCACACCGGGCGCTAAATGTTCTCTGGCAAATTCCCGGGCAGTTTGTTGAATAAGTTCTTGGTCGGATGTAAGGGTAAAATCAATCATATTTTTTCCACAATTATGGCAGAAGCTTCTCCACCCCCAATACATAAGGTGGCTAAACCATATTTCGCATCGGTTCGAGTCATGCCATTAAGAAGTGTAGTAAAAATCCGAGCTCCAGAAGCACCAATTGGGTGACCAATAGCCACGGCTCCACCATAAATGTTTACTTTTGCAGGATCAATTTTAAAATCATCAATCGCTGCCATGGTGACGGCAGAAAAGGCCTCATTGATCTCCCATAGGTCGATTTCATCTGCCGAAAGGTTTGCTTGATTTAACACTTTTGTAATGGCTTTCCCCGGTGCGGTAGTAAACCATTCCGGTTCGTGAGCTGCGGATGCTTGAGCCACAATTTTCGCCATGGGTTTAAGTCTCAATTCGTTGGCTTTTTCTTCACTCATTACGAGAATAGCAGCTGCGCCATCATTCAGTTTGGATGCATTTGCAGCGGTAATGGCACCGTCTTTCTCAAAGGCAGGGCGAAGAACGGGGATTTTATCAAATCGTGCTTTTCCAGGTTCTTCATCTTCTGTTACAAGAATAGGATCCCCTTTCCGTTGTGGAATTTCCACAGGAATAATTTCCGAATTAAAGATACCTTCTGCCTGAGCAGTTTGGGCGCGTTTGTAGGATGAGATTGCGAATTCGTCTTGAGATTCACGGGTATAATTCCGATCCTTAGATAGCATTTCTGCACAATTACCCATGTGTTTATCATTGTAGGCATCCCAAAGCCCATCATGAATCATACTATCAATCATTTTACCATGACCTAATCGTTGACCGGTACGTGCATTCTGCAATAGATAAGGTGCATTTGACATACTTTCCATTCCGCCAGCAATAACCGTATCGGCATTCCCACCTCGAATCACTTGGTCCGCAAGCATGACTGCTTTAAGACCCGATCCGCACATTTTATTAATGGTAAGTGCTTCCACTGAATTGGGTAATCCAGCCCGAATGGTTGCTTGTCGAGCCGGTGCCTGCCCGAGTCCAGCCGATAATACATTGCCCATAATCACTTCATTAATCTGAGAAGGATCAATTCCGGTTTCGTCTAAAATTGCTTTAATCGCCACCGCACCAAGATCTGGTGCAGAAACTGATGATAAATTACCTTGAAATGCGCCGACGGGTGTCCGTTTCGCCGCAACAATTACTGATTGTCGTTGCATTGATTTCCTTTAAAAAGCTTGTATATAAGAATCGGGAAATTAGGAAATAATTATGAGTTTTGCCGAGATTAGATAAAAGTTCTTTCAAGGGGCTTGACCCTTGAAACCAAATTAACTATTAGGGTTTTTTCTTTTGTTTTATTTTTTTATCATACGCTTGGATAATTTTCATCACCAGATGATGACGAACCACATCACTTTTATCGAGCATAACAAATCCAATACCGTCAACGTCTTTAAGGATTGTTGCGACTTGAACAAGACCAGAATCAGATTGATTTTGAAGATCAATTTGAGTGATATCACCAGCTACAATGGCTCGGGAACCAATACCAAGCCTTGTTAGAAACATTTTCATTTGCATTATAGTGGCATTTTGGGCTTCATCCAAAATCATATATGCACTATCCATCGTCCGACCACGCATGTAAGCAAGAGGAACCACTTCAATCACATTTCTTTCAATTAACTGATTTAATTTATTTTCTGAAAGTATAATCCGAAGAGAATCATAAAGGGGTGCCAAATAAGGGTCAACTTTTTCCTTTAAATCTCCAGGAAGAAACCCAAGACTTTCACCTGCTTCCACTGCTGGACGGCATAATATAATTCGATCCACTTCATGGTGTTCTAGTGCAGCCATTGCGAAAGCAACTGCCAGAAACGTTTTCCCAGTCCCTGCAGGGCCAATACTGAAGACTACATCATTTTTATGTACAATTTTTACGTATTCTTCCTGCCCTTTGGTTTTGGGTACAATTGCACCTTTTTTCCCATAATGAATCACAATATTTGGCACGTGATGTTCGCCATTGTTATTTCCATTAACAGAAGTTACAAGCGCAATTAAATTTTGGACATTTCTTACGGTTAAGCTTCCTTTACTCGAAAGCGTTTCCATCATCTCATGTAAAACTTCGTGTGCATTTTCCACATCACGTGTTTTACCCTTTATCTTAATTATTTCACCTCGAGCAATAATTGTGGCTGAAATGGTAGCTTCAATCAACTTAATATGCGCATCTCCGACACCAAATAGGGCTGTGGGTTCAATAGTTTTTAATTCAATGGTCTTTTCCATAATCCAATTTCAACTGTAATTTCCCATCCCAAAATTTAGGTGTCATTATCTATTTTAACTTAAAACAAAAACTTTTTATCTATTCAATCTTTATTATCATCTTTGTATCGATTGGTTGTACTTCCACTCAAATCGGGACCAAAGCAAAAGAGCAAAATATAGATTATTTGATTTCCCAAGGTCAACACTTTTGGAATCAACGAACTGATTCTACTTCTCTATTGAATGCGGATCATTTTATCCGTTTAGCTCAGGAACAACGACCCAAAGATTTTGATTTGGCTGTCCTTTATGGTCGAATTTTATATACTCGTGCCCTTTTTTTTGAACAGGATTTAAAAACCCAGGATGAGTTATTCGTTGATGGTTTACAAATTTGTAGAAGTGCCGTCATGAATCATCCTGATTTTTTACAGATTTACGAACGCGCCCAAGGGGACTCCTCATTCAAACTACTTGCTACAATAGCCGAAGTGCCCAAGTCATTAGTTTCTGGCTTGTTTTGGTGGGCAACAAACCTTGCTCGACATTTGAATTCAAAACCTGTCGTTGAAAGATTGGACCACCGGGAATTGATAGAGGTAATCATGCACAGAATTATTTCTTTGGATCCGGGATTTCATTATAGTGGACCTTATCGGTTTTTTGGATCAATGTACACTCGAATTCCTGGTGTGGGATTATCACAATCAGAAACATATTTCAATCAAGCTATCGGGACGAACCCAGAATACCTTGGCAATAGGGTACACATGGCAGAATTCTACCATCAAAAAGCAGGAAATCGAGAATCGTTCCATGCCTTACTTATAGACGTCGTGCAATCTGATCCCACATTGCATCCGGGAATTATGGCTGAAAATATCTTTTATCAAAAAAGAGCACAATTACTTTTATCAAAAGAGCCATCTCTTTTCGAATAATTCACCTTTTCCTTCAAAAATCACTAAGGAAATAATTAATTAATCTTTTTTGATTTTTGAAACGCTTACCTTTAACTTTGATAGAACCTGAAAAGGAAGTCTTTTATGAATATTCATTATTCAATCCGTGATTTTATGGCAACCAAGCTAATTACTTTCTCTCCCGAGACAGCCATTGAAACTGCAATTCAAACTTTTTTAACCCATAAAATATCAGGGGCGCCTGTTGTTAATTCCGAAGGAAAATTAGTTGGGATTCTATCAGAAAAAGATTGTATGAAAACCTTATTTGAATCTTCCTATTATAATAATCTAGGTGGCTACGTTAAAGAATACATGTCAACTGAAATTACATCCATTGATATTCACGAATCTTTATCCAATGTAGCGGAAAAATTTATGGAGTCTCGATTCCGACGATTTCCAGTTATTGAAGGTGATAAATTGGTGGGACAAATTAGTCGAAGAGACATTTTACGTGCTATGGATCAACTCTCAAAGGAGAAACAATCATCATGAAGTATCTTGTACCTATCTTGGCCACCACTCTTTTGCTGGGCGGATCCGGTGATGCAATGGCAAAAGCATCCGCTGCAATGAAAGCGGGATTATTTAATGAAGCATTGACCCATGTTAATGAGGCTCAAGGTTTGGATCAAGCTAACCCGGAAGTCTATAGGATGAAGGCTCTCCTTCATGAGGTATTGGATCAACCCGAGCAGGCAGTTTCTGCATGGAAAAGTTGTTTAGATCATTCTAAAGATGAAAAACTGAATACTGAAGCAAAGATTCATATTCAAATACTTTCCGAGACGTTTTGAAAAATTTATTTCTGGGTATTTCTTTTATGTGGATATTGGGATGCGGGTCTAGCGCGGCAATTAATTCTCATTATGATTTTAGTCAAGTGGGTGTCATTGATCTCATCCCTATTTCCGATCATTCCTATATGCCTGGATCCGGAGAAATGGTCCAATCCAGTTTGACCTATAATTTCCTTAAATACGGTTTTTATGTGAATGAACCCAACACAGGCGGAATACAAATAAATGTTGGAAATGGAGGACGAACATTAGCATTATCCTGCGTAATCACTGAGTTCACAGATTCGGAGATCATTGTGGTCCCCTACCGATTTGAGGAACGAGGATCAACAAAAACGACCGTTAATCTTTCATCCGAAGCGGATGCTGATACAGATAAAACTGAAACAACTACATCCACCTCAACAACCATGGATGGAGGTTCAGTACGAGAAGGAAACCGAATCGATTATACCCGTGCCCGAGTGGGCATCATTCTTAAAATGAGAGATAAAGATTCGGGAAGTCTCGTCTGGTCAAATTCATATTGGTACAGCGGACTGGAACTTCACCGCACAACAGAAGTGTGTATTCGAAATGCCGTAAATCAAGTCAGGAAGTTGTTTAAATAAGATGAATGTACTTGGGAAAATTTTAATACTTATTTCGTTTTCATTATTTTCTTGTCAAAATTATGAAAATAATAAAAATGAAATTGGTTCAGGCCTGGATTGAAATTCATAAAGAAGATTTGATGGCTGATTGGGATTTGGCCATTAATGGTGAAAATGTTTTTAAAATTGACCCGTTGAAATAATTATGATGAATCCACGAATTAAAGAAGTAAAACCAAGTTCAAAAGACTTCACTTTAACGCTCACATTTGAAAACGGTGAAGTTGGTATCTTTGATGTAAAACCCTATTTGGATATTGGAATATTTAAAGAATTAAAAGATTTCGGATTATTTAATTCTGTCAAACCATTTATTGGCAGTATTCAATGGGTTAACGGTCAGGATTTATGCCCTGATACTCTTTATATGGAAAGTGTAATTCAATAGCAATTCGACGGCTTTCTAACCCCCACTCCACCGGACCTTTTTTAATTGTTAATTATTAATGATAAATGGTTAATGAATTCTTAATTTGACTTTTTATTGTTTTTAAAAATGAAGTATTCCACTCATTGGTTTTAATCACATAGATTACAAATCTAAATGACTGGAAAACAAAACAAACTCCGCCGGGATCTTGGCCCTATTTCCGGGTATGCCACTATCATTGGTATTTTGGTAGGAGCCGGTATTTTCAGGGTTACGGGAGAAGCCGGTGCTGTGGCTGGATCTTCTGTCCCACTCGCCTATCTCCTTTTTGCTCCGATTATTATTTGCACAGCTCTCACCTATAGTGTATTTGTTTCCACACCGCTGGGCAATCGTCCCGGGGGTGCCTACATCCATATTTCCAGGACTTTCAAAAGCTATTACCTGGGATTCATTGCCATGTGGATGAAACTCATTGCCTTTATTGGAGCGCTTGCTTTCATGTCCACAAGTTTTGGGGAATATCTGACATTTTTCTATCCAACTGCTGATCCAAAATTGTGGGCTTCCATTGCGCTCATTTTTTTCTACGGCATCAATATGGTGGGAATCAAACATTATGGACATATCCAAACTTTTATGTTGGGGATTCTTATGGTCAGCATTCTGGTTTTGGTCATTCCCGGCTTATTCGCTGTTGATCTTTCCTATTATGACCCGATTTTACCCATGGGATTTGGTGGGCTGATGAAAGCCATGCCCATGCTGTTTTTCAGTTATGCAGGATTTGAGACCCTTTCCCAGATAGCAGGAGAAACAAAAGATCCCACCCGAACTTTGCCCATGATCTTTATTCGTGGCGTATTGGTTTCTGTTGTAATCTTTGTGCTCATGTCCTTTGTTGCTTTTGGTGTTCTTCCTGCTGAAGCGCTGGCATCTTCCCAATCTGCCATGGCGGATGTTGCAGGTGTTTATTTACCATCCTGGGGTTCCGGTATAGTTGCCATTGGCGCAATGAGCGCTTTTTTGACCAGTATAAATGGGTCTATCCTTGTCCCCTCCAGAATGTTTTTTGTTTTTAGCGAAGATCGCTTGATGCCTCCCATCCTTTCAAAGGTCCATCCAAAATGGCGGACACCTTATGTGAGTTTGATTATTAGCGCTATGATTTCAATTACACTCATCTGGACAAAATCATCTCTCTTTTTATTGAACACAGGATTGATTGGAATATTCATAATATATTTAATTCAGGGAATTGCGTTAATTAGTCTTCCCTATGTAAATCCTTCTTTGTATGAATCTGCTAAATTCAAGCCACCGATTCCAGTTCTATGGTTCATGGGCGGAGTTGTCATAATCTCCATGGGATATTTTACAATCATTACGGTATCGAATGTTTATCTTTGGGTTTTGATTGGCGGACTTATTGGAACAGGAATTTATGGGATAGGACGATCAATGGGGAAAAAAGAAGGATTTGATTATGAGGCGCGGATGAACCAAGATATGGTGGAGGAAATGGAGTAAAAATGACATACATAAAAACAATTGATATTGATGATGCTGAAGGAATCGTCAAAACTGAATATGACAAAGGCATTCGCCGATCTGGGCGCGTATATAATATTTTAAAAATCATGAGCCGCAGCCCGGCGGCCTTGAAAGAATCCATGCGGCTCTATCTTGCCATTATGCACGGTGAGTCGGAATTATCACGAGCACAACGGGAAATGATTGCAACGGTGGTTTCTCAAGTAAACCACTGCAAATACTGAATTGAAGCTCATGGCAATGACTTCCGGGATGAAGTCAAAAATCACGAATTAGCTGAGCAATTAAAGAAAAATTGGACAAAATCAGAATTATCTGCAGAGGATAAAGCACTTTGCGCTTGGGCAGAAAAATTGACACTTACACCAAGCGAAATGACAAAATCGCATATTGATACTCTCACAGGAATTGGTTTTTCTGAATCGGCTATAAGTGACGCAGCCCAAGTTGTTTCCTATTTTAATTACATCAACCGTATCGCTGAAGGCTTGGGTGTTGACCTTGAAGATGAAATGAAATAATGGCAAGTAAGGAATATCAAAATGCTGAAATTATTCTACCCGCAGGGAATCTGAATGAAACAGTTTCATTTTTCTCTGATGAATTGGGATTTCAATTAGAATCTATTTATCCACCTGATGATCCCGTTGAAGCAATTATAGTTGGATTTGGATTAAGAATCCGTTTTATAAATAATGATACAATTCATCCCGGAACCATATCTATTACCGGGGATAAATCCCAAACATTAACTGCACCGAATGGAACTGTCATTCAGTTTCAGGAATCAAATGATTCCTATTCTCTTCCAGAAGGAAACCAATCTATTCAGGTTTCAAAATTGAAAGATGGAAAATGGAAGATCGGTCGAGCCGGCATGGAATATCGTGACCTTATTTCGGATCGTTATGGAGGACGATTTATTGCATCTCATATCAGAATTCCAAAGGCGGGACTTGTTTCGGATTATGTCCATTTTCATAAAATCCGATTTCAAATGATCTATTGTTTTAAAGGCTGGGCGAAATTGGTTTATGAAGATCAAGGTGGGCCATTTCTTTTTCAAGCTGGAGACTGTGTATTGCAACCACCGGAAATTCGACACCAAGTCCTTGAAAATTCGGATGGATTTGAAGTGGTGGAAATCAGCTCACCAGCAAGCCACATGACTTTTACAGATCCGGAATTAGATCTACCCAGTGGTGAAATAAATCCCAATCGGGATTATAATGGACAAAATTTTGTTCACCATATTTCTAAAAAATCGGAATGGCGTCAATGTCAATATGCTGGATTTGTAAAACAGGATTTTGGGTTTCATCTTGCTACAAATGGCTTAGCCCAAGTTCAAGTTATCAAATCACAAGTTAGCAATAATGGATTCGTGAAAAGAAGAGATGCTGAATTTCATTTTATTTTTATGCTTCAGGGTGAATTATCAATCAAAATTGGTGACCATGAAAAGCATCATCTCAACGAAGGGGATTCGATTACTATTCCAGGTGGAATGGATTATTCAATTATTGAATGTTTGAT
>JAPYRR010000028.1 GCA_029936885.1 Fidelibacterota bacterium
TGTTGTTCCGCAGCACCCACCCACAATATTGACCAATCCTGATTCAGAAAATTCTTGGAGAAACCCGGACATTCTCTCCGGGGACTCATCATAACCGCCAAATTCATTGGGGAGTCCTGCATTTGGATAGACCAAAACATTTGTATCGGCGATCTGGGAAAAGGCATCCACATAAGGGCGAATCTGTTCCGCACCCAACGCACAATTCAGTCCTACAGCCAATAGATCCATATGGCGGATTGAATGCCAAAATGCTTCCACCGTTTGACCGGACAATAACCGTCCACTTGCATCGGTGATTGTTCCAGAAACCATGACAGGGATTTCATGCCCTGAATCTTCAAAGAAGGATTGAATTCCGAAAAGAGCTGCTTTACAATTCAATGTGTCAAAAACTGTTTCCACCATTAAAATATCAGAACCACCTTCAACCAGTCCCTTCGCTTGTTCATAATAAGCATGGGATAATTCATCGAATGAAATATTTCGGAAACCGGGATTAGATACATCGGGACTCATGGAGGCGGTTTTATTTGTGGGACCCAAAGCCCCACAGACAAACCTTGGTATTTCGGGTGTTTTTATTGTGTATTCATCAACGGCTTTTCTTGCAATTTTTGCAGCTTCTTTGTTTATCTCATAAACCAGGCTTTCAGTTTGATAATCAGCTTGGGAAATACGTGTGGCATTAAATGTATTTGTTTCAATGATGTCAGCGCCTGCTTCTAAATAGGCACTGTGAATTTCACCCACCACATCCGGACGAGTTAAACAGAGAAAATCATTATTCCCTTGCAGATCACAGGGGTGATTCTGAAACCGGTCACCACGGAAATCTGACTCTTTAAGTCCATAGGACTGAACCATGGTTCCCATGGCCCCATCCAGGACAAGAATTCTGTTTTTTAAGATATCTTTTATTTTTTGCATAAAAAAAAGCCGGCGCTAAGTCCGGCTCAATAAATCCAGTTCCTTTTTAGCACTTGTTTTACGTCGCGGCAATATGGTGCAAATCACGACGTGGTGAAATTAAATAAACTCTTTAAGATTTCAAATAATTTTCAATCTAGAATTTATCAATTAATATTCGTCAATATTTTTATCAACACTCTTATGATATTGACTGATTTCTTTATGCTTTTTGAGTTGATGCATTGTTTTTTCAACTGCAAGATCAATTGATTTAGTTAGATTTGATGAAACAGCTTTTGCAAAAAAGTGGTTACCAGGTACGGATAATTTTATTTCTGTAGTATGTTCATTGTGTTCATGTTCTAAAATGATCTGGCAATGTGTTACCCTATCATTGTATTTCTTAAATTTGCCAACTTTCTTCTCCGCATATTCGCGAACGGTATCCGGTGCATGAAAATGTCGTGCAGCAAATTCTATAATCATTTTGACTCCTTTTCGTTTTTTACAATGAAGGACCCGCGTTTAATACAGCCGCATCACCTAAATCATACTGTTCATAATTAGACTGAAATTTTTGAACTAAATCTTTTGCCGTCGCATGGTACTCATCCAAATTATTCCAAGCACGAATAGGATTCAATAGATTTGAATCAATTTCTCCCAGTGTTTTTGGTATCTGAAATCCAAAATATTGATCTATTTCAAATTCAGATCCTTCAATCTGTCCACTTAATATGGCGTTAATTATTTCACGAGTTCCCGGTAGGCTAAATCGTTTTGCACCTGATTTTGCGCTGGCGCCAACCCATCCTGTATTCACCAAATAAACATCCACGTCAAATTTTTCCATTTTCTCTTTCAAGAGTTCTGCATAACGCAGTGGATGTAGTGTCAGGAACGGTCCTCCAAAACAGGGAGAAAAAGTTGCAGTCGGTTCTGTAATTCCCCGCTCCGTTCCTGCTACCTTAGCCGTATATCCACTGATAAAATGATACATTGCTTGTTCCGCAGATAATTTTGCTACAGGCGGTAATACACCATAGGCATCACACGTGAGAAAGACGATCTTTTCCGGATGACCCGTCACACTGGGTTTTCCCTGTCCATAAACAGAATTATCAATATGATTTAATGGATATGAAACACGTGTATTTTCCGTTTTGGAACCGTCTGTAAAATCAATGATCTTTGTTTCTTCATCATAAACGACATTTTCTAACAATGCACCTTCACGGATCGCATTATAAATATCCGGCTCTTCATCCTTATTTAAGTTAATTACCTTTGCATAACATCCACCTTCAAAATTAAAGATCCCATCATCAGACCAGCCGTGTTCATCATCCCCGATCAGAGGACGAACTGGATCGGTAGACAATGTGGTTTTTCCGGTTCCGGATAATCCAAAGAAAATGGCTGCATTTCCACCGTCGGAATAAACATTTGCAGAACAATGCATAGATAAAACACCTAATTGTGGCAATAAATAATGGAGTACAGAAAAAATACCTTTTTTCATTTCACCACCATATTCAGTTCCGCCAATTATTGCAATTCGTTTTTTCAAATGGAATAGGATAAATGTTTCAGAATTCATACCCATTGACTCAAAATCTTTATTGGAAACATCAGATGCATTGATAATCGTGAATTCAGGATTGAACCCATTTAATTCACCTTCTTCTGGACGAATAAACATATTATGAACAAAATGAGCTTGCCATGCTTTTTTTGCTATAATTCTTACATTTAGGGAATAATTTGGATCAGCGCCTGCAAAACCATCAAAAATATACGTTTTTGAATCATCAGACTTATTGTAATAATTCACAACTTTATTATAAAGTGTATCAAAAATTTCTTCAGATATCTTTTGATTCACAGGACCCCACCAGATTTTATTGGAAGAACTGGGTTCATCAACAATATATTTGTCATCGGGAGAACGACCTGTATAAATACCCGTATCTACCATAGCAGCACCACGAAGTCCAATAACACCCTCATTATTATTCACAATATCATCCACCATGGATTCAACAGATAAATTCCGATGGACATTTACCAAATCGACGATTCCAAGTTTATTCAACCCGAGTTCATTTCCTGAAATTCTCATTAATAATTATTCCCTTTAAGACCCATGTGGATGGGCGTCTTTATATATTTCTTTCATTTTTTTAGGATTAACCTTTGTGTATATCTGCGTTGACGATATACTACTGTGCCCTAACAGTTCCTGAATAGAACGGATATCCGCATCATTATCTAATAAATGAGTTCCGAATGTGTGTCGTAATGTATGAGGGCTTGCCCCATCAACTCCACCCAATATTACCGATAAATAAATTTTAATCCTTTGCTGAATTGTTCGAACAGAAATTCTAGATTCGCCTCGTCCCGTAAATAGAGGCATTTCATAGGGTGATACCCAACTATGACCTTTTTTATGTATATAGGCTTCAAGTGCAAATTTTGCAGGGTTACCAAAAGGAACTAATCTCTCTTTATTCCCCTTTCCCAATACTTTCAAGATTTTCTCCGAAGGATTTACTGAACCAATATTTAATCCAGCTAATTCACTCAATCTAATTCCGGTTGCATAAAATAATTCAAGAATCGCTTTATCTCTACTTCCAATTAATGTTGATGTATCAGGCATATTCATAAGTTCATCAATTTTATTAGATGGAATAAAAGTCGGAATACGTTTTTGAATTTTAGGAGTTTGAATATGAATCGCAGGATTATCATGCAATATTTCAGCCTGTACAAGATATTTAAATAGCGATTTAATAGATGAAAGCCGTCGAGCTACCGTTTTTGATGTATGTCCATCTTCATATTCTTTCCCAAGATAATGTCGAATTGATTGCCTATCTATTTTCTTAAAATCAGATAAAAAACTTTGGTCATAGTTCTGGATAAAATTCATAAATAATTCTAAATCGTGTTTGTAGGCTTTTATTGTATGTATAGAGTATCCGCGCTCATTTCGAACATAATTCAGAAATTCATTCAGTATTTGATGGCCATTATCCTTCATAAAATGACTCAATTGAGTTGACCAAATTTAAAAAATCTGGTGGCAATGAGGATTCAAAATAAATATTTTCTTTTGATGCAGGATGAGTGAATTCTAATCGATTTGCATGAAGTGCGTGACGCTTTAATCTTTTAATTTTTCGTTTATAAAATTGAGAGAATTCTGGTAAAAATCCTCGAGTCTTTGCTATACCACCTCCATATTTTTCATCTCCAAAAATCGGAAAACCTAAATAGGCAGAATGGACTCGAATTTGATGAGTTCTCCCTGTTTTTGGAAAAAATGAGACTTTGGATAAATGTCTATATTTTTTTTCCACTTCATAATTGGTCGAGCATTGCTTACCCATATCTGATACAATATAAGACGTGGGATCTTTCTTTTTTCGCGCAATAGGTTTATCAATTTCACCGTTGTTATCTGTCCATATCCCCCAAGTTAAGGCTATATATTTCTTTTTAATTTCCCTATTTTGGAATTGTGCTGACAAATGCATATGAGCTGCATTTGTTTTAGCGACAACCATAACTCCGGAAGTATCTGCGTCCAAACGATGAACAATACCAGGTCTTGTTTCCCCATTTATAGTTGATAAAGAATTAAAATGATGAATAAGTCCATTTACCATAGTTCCGTTTGGGTTTCCTGTTCCTGGGTGAACCACTAACCCAGCTTGTTTGTTAATGATAATAATATCTTCATCTTCGTGAAGAATATCCAAATCAATATTTTCTGGAAGTAATTTTAGATTTTGCTCCAGAACTTTTGGTGGATCTACTTTTATTTCATCATTGATTTCAAGTGAATATCCAGTCTTCTTGATAAGTCCATTAACTAATATATTACCTGACCTAATCCAGTTTTGGATTTTTGAACGAGATAAATTGGATAATTGAGAAACCAAATATTTATCTAACCGAAGTCCCTCATCTTGAGTTTTTTGAATTAGGAATGAAATCAAACCGGAGAATCTTTTAAAGAATCTTCTTTTTGGATTATAATTGAATGATACAAAAATAGTGCCATGCCAATTGTCACAGCAGTGTCCGCAACATTAAATATGTACCAATGATAATTCCCAATCATAAAATCTAAAAAATCCACAACCTTACCAAAAATAAATCGATCCACAAGATTCCCAATTGCACCTGAAAGAATTAATGCCAATCCATATTTAATTAATGGGTGACCCTCTTTTTCTTTCCATAGAAAATGAATAATAACACCTGTAAGGACCAGCGTAAGGACAAGGAGAACTCCCTTTCCACCTGGCGCCGATAGACCAAATGCCATACCATCATTGGTAACATAGGTTAAATGGAAAAAATCCTGGATAACAGGTTTTGATTGGTAAAGATTAAATGATGTTTTTATTGCCCATTTGGACCATTGGTCTAGAGCAAATACAGCTACAATGAGCCCGAGAATATTCATGGAGTATTAAGCTAGATTCAGTTTTTCTTTCTCTTTACACTGAACACATTTTGTTGCGTTGGGTACTTCCGACATCCGTTCTTCTGGAATAAGATCATCACAAATTTTACATATTCCAAAAGAGCCATCTTCAATTCGTTGGAGAGCGAAAACAAGGTATTTATAGTAATCAGATTCACGGTTCATAAAATGGAACCCCTTTTCCCTTTCATAAGAATCGGTTCCAGCATCAGCCATATGGACACTATAAACACTGTCTTGAACCATACTGGAGTTACCACGTGTATTTGTATCTAACGTTTCTTTGATATCATCCATTTCATTCGCAACACTATTTAATTTTGCTTCGATACTTTTTTTAAATTGAGCGAGTTTAGTTTTTGAGTATTTTTTTTGTGTGGACATTCAAATTTCCTTATTAAATCTTTTTTAAATTTATTTTGTATGTGTTTTTATTCATTTCTAAAGATCCTGTGAAGTCAGGATTTGAAATTTTTTCAGTAATATGTTTCGTTAAAGTTTCCTTCCTAAAATAACCATCAAATTTACCTACAGCATTAGCAATTTGCCCATCTAAATCCCATGAAATTTCAATACGATCTTCGACGGAAAACCCAGCATCTTTTCTATAATTTTGAACGACTCTTACCAAATCTCTAACCATTCCTTCCATCAATAAATCATCAGATAATTCTAGAGATAACCCAACAGTAATCCCGCCATCACTGGCTGCCGCAAAACCTTCTTCAGCCTCTGTTTCAATAAATATATCATCTCGCGTTAAGGTATATTGTCCATTATTTAAAATAATGGAATTGTTTGCTTGAATCTCTGAAACAAGTTTTGCCGAATTTATTGACTTCAGCAATTGGCGGATCTCTGCTAAACCCTTTCCATATTTTTTACCTAAAGATCTAAGATTTGGTTTAATTCTGTACTGAATAAGCTGGTCTGCTTCTGTAATCCGTTCGATAGCCTTTACATTCAACTCATCTAAAACTATCCCCTTATTTGTTTCTACAAACTCAGCAATGGCATCACTTTCCACTGCAAAGGAAGCCATAGCCAATGGTTGGCGTATTTTTTGATTGGACTGATTCCGAGCTGATCGTCCTAATTCTACGAGTTTTTTCAATGCATCCACATTTTGAATTAATTCATCATCGATCCAAGCTTCATCATAATGCGGATAATCGCAAAGATGAACGCTATCAGGTACATCATCTTCTGAATTCCGTACTAGATTTTGATAAATAGTTTCAGATACAAATGGAATAATGGGTGCAACAACACGAATGATATTTGTTAATACATGATATAGAGTTGCATAAGCTGTGTTTTTATCATCATCATCTTCGGATTTCCAAAAACGACGACGATTTCGACGTACATACCAGTTGGATAAATCTTCAAGGAATACATCAAAGGATTTCATTAATCCATCTACTTTAAATTCTTCTAACGATATTTTAGCATCTTTTATAAGTAAATGAGTTTTTGCTAAGATCCATTTATCCAAAATTGTCAAAGACGTTTTATCCAATGGATGCTTCGCCGGATCAAATCCATCCACTGTGGCATAAGTTGCATAAAATGAATATATATTCCATAGAGTTATTAATTTTTTCCGGACATCATCCGCTGCACCATATCCAAATAATAAATTATTTTCAACATGTTGGGAAGCATACATCCAACGCATAACATCCACTCCCATTTTTTCGGCAGCATCGTCAAACCAAATTGCATTCCCCCAACTTTTGTGCATATCGCGTCCAGTTTCATCTTTCACAAGTGCATGACCTAGTAATGTTTTGAAGGGTGCAACTCCCTCTAATTCAGCTGACATAGCCAACATGGAATAAAACCAATTCCTGAATTGTCCTGGGAAGCATTCGGTCACAAAATCTCCAGGAAACCATTCATTCCAGTATTTCCGATCAGAATTGTATTTTAATGTTGAAAAAGGAACGATTCCAGCATCTAACCATGGATTCCCAACATCCTTGATTCGAGTACCAATTAATCCTGTTTCCGGATGTTTTATTTTAACCTTGTCAATCCAAGGCCGGTGGGGTGAATTATCTTCAAATTCTTCCCAACCTTCAACAGATAAATCTTTCAATTCTTTTTTGGATCCAACAACATAAAATGAATCATCTTCAAATGTCCAGATAGGGAGCGCTAACCCCCAGAATCTTTTTTTGGAAATCATCCAATCGCCCATATTATCTAACCATTCATGTTCACGATCTTTCCCAAATTCTGGAATCCAATTGATATCGTCTACAACATTTTTAATTTTTTCCCGCCAATCCATATTGATATACCATTCATCTACCAATCTGAAAACTAATTCGTCTCCGGAGCGCCAACAGTGGGGATAAACATGCGGATAATCCTCTACATGCACAAGGAATCCACGTGTTTTTAAATCATCTATAATTGCGACTGTTGTTGATACGTCTGTTGCCACTAATCCAGATAACCATCCAAATTTTTCAATGAATTTTGATTCGTCATTCAAGGGTGCAATATTAACCAGACCCAACTTTTTTCCCACTTTATGATCAATATCTCCACATCCTGGTGCCATATGTACAATACCAGTTCCTTCACCGCCAACAACAATATCATTACCCATGCCATCTTTTCCGGGATCAATAACCTTATGTAGGTTTTGAGATGTTATTCCCTTTATTTTTAAATCATCATCGACGAATGGGTATCCACCCTGTTCTAGTTGGGCTTCAAATTCATCAAAAGGCCCATCATATTCCCACCCAACCATTTCGGAGCCCTTTAGGGTACCTAGTTCTTTATATCCGCCCCGTTCTTTAAAAATCTGTGCAAGAGTTTTGAGTTTCGGGACGCCATCAACCCATTGTTTTTTATCCTTAAATTGTTTTTCTAATCGCTGGAACTCAAGATTCTCTTTCGCTAAATAATAGATAGATCCGTCTTTAGTCTGAATTTTTACATAGTCCAAATTCACATTTACGCCCACAACAACATTTGAAGAAAGAGTCCATGGTGTTGTTGTCCAAATTAGAAGGAATTCATTTTCACGGTTTTTAATTGGAAACCGGACAAAAATTGCTTTGTGAGCCACTAACTTTCTACCTTCAATAATTTCCATTTGGGAATATGAAGTGCCGGATCGTCCGCTCCAAGGGACAACATCATTCCCGCGATATATCTTGCCTTCAGTCCATAATTTTTTCAAAAATGACCAGATTGTATAATTATTCTCATCGGACATGGTATAATAGGAGTTATCCCAATCCATCCAATAACCGAGCCGTTTTGATTGTTCAGTTTGAATCCCAGAATATTTAATCACCCGTTCTTTACAAAGAGTCACAAATTTTTCTATACCATACTCTTCAACATCCCGCTTGGATTTAAATCCTAATTCCTTTTCAACTTCAATCTCAACCCAAAGTCCCTGACAATCAAATCCATTTTGATATCTAAGATCAAAGCCACACATTGCTTTATATCGGTTATAAATATCTTTAAGGGAACGACCCCAAGCATGGTGTACACCCATAGGGTTATTGGCAGTGATAGGTCCGTCAATAAAACTCCATTTAGTTTTTCCAGAGTTTAATTCCCGACGTTTTTCAAAAATGCCATTGTCATTCCAGAATTTTAGGATATCATGCTCTGCAGCAATAAAATCGATTTTTGTATTTACTTTTTTAATCGGCATAGAATGGGTTAAATACTATAAAAATACGACGGGGAAATTATCTCAAATAACTATGCATTGTCACGGATGTTTTATAAATAAAAAACGCTCCATAAGGAGCGCCCTCTATAAAGTTTTATGGATTTAATAGTCTAATGTAAAGAATCTAGATTTACCATTTGGTTTTTTGACCAATACCAATAAAGCCCCTTTCGTGCGTGATTGGAGTGCCAATTTTTCAAATTCGGGAACGGTGCTTACTTTTTCAGTCCCAACACGTTTAATAATATCTCCTTCCCTGATCCCTCTTTCAAATGCTTCTCCATCTGGATCCATTCGGGTAACAACTAAAGCATCATCATCTGACAATTTATATTTTTCTTGTAATGTAGAATTATTCTTTTTTAGTTGGAATCCAAATTGATCAAAATTAAAGCTTTGCCTTGCTACTTGTTGCCTTGGATTATCGGGTAATTCTTGCAATAAAACCTGAATTGTTTTCAGGGTGCCATTACGAATAATCTTTACAAAGCTTTTACTGTTTGGTGGAGTTAAAGAAACCACATTTTTTAGCTTGGCTGGATTTGCAATGGGTTCTCCATCAAATTCCATGATTACATCTCCTTCCTGAATTCCCCCTTCTTTTGCAGGGCTCCCATCTACTACGTCTGTAATAAGTGCACCATTTCTAGTTTTAATATTTAAAGCTTTTGCTGTTTCATCATCTAATTCCTGAATAAATACACCTAACCATGACCGTGTTACATATCCTTTATTTATCAAGTCAGACATGATTCGATTCGCCATGTTGGAAGGGATTGCAAAACCAACACCTCGGTTTGCCCGCCCTTGACCCCCTGTTGCAATGGCTGTATTAATACCAATTAACTCACCATCCATATTGAGCAAAGCACCTCCACTATTTCCCGGATTAATTGCAGCATCAGTTTGGATAAAATCTTCATAGCTTTGTGAATTCATAATATTACTTCTTCCTAAAGCTGAAACAATTCCTGTGGTTACTGTATGACTTAAATTTTCAGAAAAGGGACTTCCAACAGCCATGACCCATTCTCCAACTCGAATCTGATCTGAATTTCCAAGACTAATTTCTGTTAGATCGGACGCTTCGATTTGCAATACTGCCAAATCAGTTTTTGGATCCAATCCAATGATTTTAGCATTAAAAACACGTTTATCAATAAGCTTAACTCGTATTGCATCCATCTCATGAACAACATGATTATTCGTTAAAATATAGCCGTTTTTAGCATCTATAATGACACCAGAGCCCAGTGCATTGGTTTTAAATTCTTTTTGGCGAGGTTGATTTGGATAATAAAAGAAATAACCGAAATCATTTGCTGGATTTAGAGAAATCACTTTGTCAGTGATAATGGTTACAACAGCCGGTTTTGCTTTTTCTGCCACATCAGCAAAGGCTTGGCTAAATTGTTTTACAACAGAATTTTGAGCAATTAAAATACCTATATATAAAATAGAAATTAAATATCGTTTCATTCGTTTCTTCTCATTTTTAGTATATCAATGCTTTCATAATCATACGAGTTCCATAAAAATGCAAAAAGCCCCTCCACCCATAAGCGGAGGGGCTTTTTTTAAAATAAATACTTTAAGCTTATTTTAAAAATAACATTTTCTTTGTTGCATGAAACTCACTCGTTTGTATCGAATAAAAATACATCCCAGTCGCGACTTGACTTCCCATATCATTTGTACCATTCCAAATAATGGCATGATACCCAGGTGTCATATTATCCGTATAAAGTGTACGAATATTTTGTCCCATCAGGTTATAGATAGCCAGTTCGACTTTACCTTCTTCAGGTAAATCAAATCGAATTTCAGTAGATGGATTGAACGGATTAGGGAAATTTTGATGTAATGCAAATTCGCCTGGAATTACTTTAACTTCAGATGAATTTTTCCGAGAAACATAATTAATCAATGCACCATCGCCACCTGCAAGATTGATCTTATTTAATGATACATTTGCAATGTCTCTTTCACTTCCCAAGAATTCAACTTGAATATTCATGAATGTTTTCTCAGCTGGTTCTATCCTGCCACCTTGAAGATTAGCAGCTAAAACTTTCAAAATCCCTGGTTCAATTTCTATATAAGAAACTGTTACATTATCTTGGAAATTTGAAAGTGACGGGGACATAACATTAACCAATGAAGGGTCGTATTTAAGTTCGAATTCAATTCCGCGTATTGGGCCATTGTATTCAACATCAAAGTTCAATCTGGAATTTTCAAAATCAGTTATGAGATCAATGAAAGCGATTTCACTGGCATCAAAGTCCATCATTCTCCCCGTTCCACCAAAAATGATATCGACCATCATAATCACATCTGCTATATTGATTGCATCATCCATGTTTACATCAACATTTCGAAATTCATCTTCAGATGGAATATCAACTTCTAAAATGAAATCTACAACAGCAAGGATATCAGAAATATCAACATCACTATCAAAATCGGCATCACCAGAAGTGTAAGGAACTGTACAGGCAACATTTGAATGACGTGATTCAAGGTCACCATAATTATCTGTTGCCCAAAATGCAGAAACATTGTAGCAGTATTCCAAATAATTTGGGCTTGCTGTGACGGTGGCAAATGTATCTGTTGTCGTGGCCACTAAAGTTTCTGAGTCATCAGTTGCAACTTCATATACACGATACTCAATTAAATCATCTCGATTAACATTTGTTGGGGATGGATTTAATGGAACATAGGGTTCATCCAATTGGGTCATGAAATCTGGATTTTCAGTTTCCGATTCTGTTGCAGTGTTATCCGAATTATAATTGGCAAACTGACCTATGGAAACAGGTCTATCCTCAATAATATCTCCTGAAGCAGTCATGGCAAATTGGCCGCGTCCAGGCGCACCCATGAATTGTGCTAAAATTCCAAAATCACCCGTTAGGGATGGATCTCCGCCGACAATATCGAAAACGGTTCCCCATTCAGCTCCGGTCGTAACCCAATTTCTATCATAGAATTCAGGCGACTGCGGTTCAATATCATTTGCGATTCCCATAAACCCGGAATTATTTTCATTCACGACAATATAAATATCACCTCCGGTTACCTCAACACCAGCGCCGGATACATCAAATTCAAATTGAATTAATTCATCAGGTGCTGATAAATCAGCCGAGGGGACAAGATTAATGGGATCTCCTACGGGCCCCATTAGTGATCCAGTGGGATCGAGATAAACATCAACCGCTGCACCAAATGCTGAAGCGCCCCCTTGGAATGAAAGGACCAGACCCGTAAGCATTGCAGGGTAGTTTGGAGGTGTGAAACGAACGCCGAATTGACACGGACCCCCACAGCCAATTTGTGCTTCAAATATATCATCATAATATGCGATATCATAAAGTGTGACACCACCTGGTGTTCTCCACTCTAAATAAACCTCTTCGTCTAATGGATAGGCAGCTAAGCCTACAGGACTTGGCATGTCTGGACTAAGAACAAAATTCTGGACTGTCGGATCTGCCTGGGCCAATACTTCCACGTCTTCAGTTGTCGTATAAAATCCAGACCGTCGAGCAGTTATAGTGTTCGTCCCTACATCCAGATCCCACAAAGTATATGTTCCATCCAACCCGGTTGTATCTGACTCTCCGCCAGAAGAAACGATCACACTATCCAAGGTAGCACCGTTGGGATCTGTAATTGCCCCTGTTACATCACCAAAGACATATACAGGTTGCGCTGTTACAGAAATGACTTCACTTTCATAATTATCATCTCCTTCAGCACCCTCATACACAGATGATACACCAAATTCATACTCAATTTCATTTGACAGATTATAAACGGTATATCCGGTTGTATCAAAAACATCCTCATTATTGAGAACTCCATCGAGGTAAACATTATATCCAAGAAAATCATATTCATTCCGACTAGTTCTTCCACCTGATGTAACGGAAAAATTATCTATTAAGTACCAATTCAGATCAAACGATGTAGCTCCAAAACAATGGAATCTGACTTGAACATTATTGGTCAAACCTGAGATATCATAACTAAAAGTAGTGAACGTAAAATCCTCGCCATCATTCACAAATTCTTCCAATACTGACCAGTTTACATCTGTACCCGTTTTGTATTCAATAGAAAGAAACTCTGCTCCAGATGGTGACCAGTTATCAAATTCAAAGTCGAATGAAAGAGTTACTTCTGTCAAATCGCCAATTGGCAGGACAGGTGCATACAAACTCTGGTCATAATTTTGAGTTGAGGGGCTCCAGTTAAAGCGAAAACACGGAGTGGGGTTACCAGCAATATCATCATAGAACCAGTTATCTCCATCAACCAACCAAAGATCTAATAGACCCCCTTCTTCAAAACCTTCATAATAGGGAATGCCCAATTCAAGCACATCCGGTGCTGTCCAATATAAGGAAACTTCCTCATCCCAGACTTCGGCATAAACGTTTGTGGGTGGTGCTGGGCTAAATGAAGATGGAGTACCACATTCTGTGTCTGTAGCTTCAGATTCACCTTCGTCATAAACGGTTGTGATGTAATAGCAAAATTCTTCACCATTGATCAGGGGTGCATGAGTATAACTCAAACTAGTAGTTTCACCCACGATTGAGTAATCGGATGCATCGTAAATGCGATAGGTTGAAAATGTCCCACATTCTTCGGGAATATCTCGTGAAGAATTAGGTTGAATCGTATAACGAAGGGGATCCAATACGACTTCAGTATATTCATTGATCTCTTCTTGGTTTACCCCTAAATCAGCCATTTTTAATACTTCATCTGGCCAAACATTTTTGATTGAATTATTTACATACCCATCTGTGTTCCTACCACCTGTGACACTAATTGAAATTTCATAATTTCCTGTCGCCCCACCATACCCATCAACAACAACATAATATTGCCCCGGTTGGAGGGTTACAGCCCAAAGTCCACTGGGTGGATAAACAGCATCCGGATTAAAATCCAGACAGTTAGTACCATCGTCATCGTTATAATTCCCGGTAGATACGGGTGTAATACAATCTTCATCATTTGTAAATATTTCTAGTTTAGTATCATAATCTGTCGCATCATTACAAAGTGTAAAATCAAATGTTGTTGCTTCCCCAACGTTTAAAGTGTAGGCTACATCTTCACCTTGGGACCCAGCTACGGGCCAATCATCACCCATACCAGCATTGGTACCTGCATGTGAAAATGGAAGATCATCAACGGGAAAATCCCCGCAACCAATATTTCCTATGGGTTCACCCCAAGCAATGATATTTTCCTGATCACCACCAAAAACGGATAGGCCAACAGGAGGGCAAAGTTCTTCTTGGGCAAGTAAGGATAAATTAAATAAAATCAAAAATGGGAATACGATTAACTTTTTATTCACGGTTTTGTCTCCTGATTGATCTAATTAAAAAAAATCGTTTGTATCAAATTATTATTGATCTTTGAACTACCAAATTTAGTATGACCCATCTGTAATTCAACTAATTTTATATATCTTGATTTGACAATTATTTCGAGATAATAATTAAGCTACCAAAAAGCGCCATTTCCATTCTCTAATAAAGAAGATAGATTGTTAAATGCTCCTTTGAAAACTAATTATCCAACGATTCCAATCGATATTTGGATTCTCCAACAATTCATCTGGAAGTTTGTAAAAAGGGAAATCAAGTCTAAGAAATAAATCTTTTTCAAAAATATCTGTTTTAAAACGGAAACCAACACCTGCATCACCCAATATTCTCGAATTGAATTTGGTTTCTATTGTTTCAGTGACCTCATTATATCGATCCCAAAATATTCCACCATCAACAAATGCAGCAATTTCAACACCAAGATTCAACTTTTTGATTGTTTTAGATAAACTGACTTCAGATGTCATAGCTGCCAACGCTTCTGCGCCTCTATACCCTTCTCCGACAAAGCCTCGTAGATTACCTTCCCCAGCTAAATGATAATGCGAAAATAATTCTTCCTGTCCATAAAATTGATCAACAAGATAACTTTTTCTAACCATATCATTTGAACTATTTCCCTCAATATTATATCCTTCTTGACCCGGGACACCATTTTCTCCTGCCCAAATTTTCCCAACGATAATTCTTTCATTGAATTTTAGCTTTTTCCATTGAGTAGAATAGGACCCCGTTGTTGTGAATCTTGTGAAATTCCAATCTGAAAAACTTCCAATTGATGTCGCAGTATTTAGATTAATAGAAACCGGACCCAGACCAGTGTCCCAATTTAAAAAGCCCACAGCAAGTTTTCCATCTGAAGAATACCCTAACGCATTTGCACGCGTGGAATCATATTCGGGTTGAACATAAAATCCGGCAGAAA
Organism: Fidelibacterota bacterium; assembly: GCA_029936885.1. Lineage (GTDB taxonomy): Bacteria > Fidelibacterota > Marinisomatia > Marinisomatales > UBA1611. Next base: position 15,477 of record JAPYRR010000028.1, read on the forward strand.
AAGTATGAGTTTGTGTTCGGCCATAAACCCTATTCCACTCTTTTTCAATTTCCCCACCAAATTCTTTTACACCGGGTCGATTAAATGCCCAGTAATGAAATGTAGTTCTTGGAAAATAATGTACAGGAGATCGCCAGCCCCCGAAATACCAATACAATTCTCCGGTTTCATAAGCATAATTCATTCGTGCAGTGGTTGATTCGTAAGGTCCGTAATCATAATCCAGAGTGAGCCCAGGAGCAAGGCCACTCGATTCCTTATGATAGTAGACATTCGGCATCCAGCGAATGACATATTCATCCCGGGGATTATACCATAACCCTGGCCAATCAAACATGAGCCGTCGTTTCATTTGGGTCGTGTTATTCCGATAATCCATGTCAACTGTTTGAACATCAGGATCCAATGTCACGGAGACAGGTTTTTTGTCAACGGTATAAGTGAATGTATCTTTGTATCGCCATAAATGATTTTTCCACCACCGACGGTCTGTTGTTCCATCTTCGAATGTGGTTTCTACAAGGAGAGGCATAAAGCGAGTGCCTTTAGATTCAATTCCTAAATCGATTGTCCATTTACCATCTTTATTGGTTTTTTTGAAGGATGAAATCCCATAATCCATATGACGGGTTGTATGAAGCCACGCATCAAAGAACCAATCCAATTCTTCACCAGCGAATTCTTCGATAGCATCAATAAAACACTGTTCATTGACATGCTTCAACTTCCATTTATTATAATAATGTTGCATGGCGGCATAGTAAAGAGAATCATCAAGAATGTATTTCAATTCCGTAAGCATCATAGCCGGTTTTGTATATGCATTCCGACTATAAGCAGACCCATTATTATACAAATAAGAAGATCGGCTGATATTTTCATCAAACCCACTTCTCATAAAATCAATCACGCGCCATTGATCTGAATGTAAATCGTTTTCCATGGGCCAATATTTCTTCTGGTATTTTTTATATCGTTCGGATTCTTCCAGATCGAAACCGTATGGGCCATACCGATCCATTAAATAATGTGTTGTTTGTGAAGTTGTAAAACCTTCATCTAACCAAGCTTCGTCTACTTCGTTATTTGCCAATATACCATAAAAATAAATATGACCATATTCATGGACAATTAATCCTTCACTTTCTCGTCCATTCATAACCAACATTGGATATTCCATTCCGCCGTTTTTAACCCTATCTGTCGTGGTAACTTGGGGATATGGATATTTCCCAAATTTTTCTTCTAGCCACCTGATTGCCCGAATAGAACTTTCCAGAACATCTTTAGACCATTTGTCGCCTCGTCCTTTATCATAGAGCACATGAACATCAATATCATTATGCTTCCCTCCTTCGTAGAGAAAATCCTTTGAAGCCACCCAGGCAAAATCATGAACATTTTCAGCGTGAAAAGAAACGACTCTTCTTTCAGTGGAATCCGGTTCAACGTAGGTAGAATCAAATTGGTTAACCCATTCATCAAAGTCAATTGAAGTATCCACCTTCACGGATTCCCAGCCGGGGTCACCGCTTGTTACAACGCCGGTAGCACCAATGATAAATGCTTTTGGAATATCAAATGTCACATCAAAAGTGCCGAATTCACCATAGAATTCACCTTGCGCATGAAATACATCTGCATGCCACCCTTCTGCATCATAAACCACCACTTTTGGATACCATTGTGCCATATTGTATTGGCCTTTGTAATATCCTGCTCGTTCAACCATTTCACCCACATGATGAGTCCAACTCAAGTCAACCTTCATAGATTCATCAGGAGCAAGTTTCCTCAGTAAGCGTGCTTCTAAAATTGTATCATCAATGGAATAGTCCCGGAGGATTGGCTCCTTTTTTTTTGAAACCGAAAACTCATGTACCTCGATTTTACTTGTGAACCCATCCAATTTATCTATGAAATATTTTGCTCGGGATGTTCGTCCAGCATTTCCAATATATTCCCTGTATTTGACTGATTCCAGTTGAAAAGCATTCGGATAAAGATGAAAATATATTCGATCCAGGGAGTCCGGTGAATTGTTGGTATATCTTAAAGTTGTTTTTCCGGCCAGTTGTTGAACAGAATCATGGAGAATTATTTCCATATCATAGGTTACATGCTGCTGCCAATACCCATTTATTGGATCAGCTGATAAAATTGTAAACAGGCATAACACCCCACAAGAGATAAATTTAATAATTCTCATTCAATAACCTTGGATTAGTGTGTTTTGCTTATAGCCTATAAATAAGGTTTTAGGTCTCTATAAAAAATCTCTTCTGATCTTGGACCTACATACCGTTCACGGATATATCCGTCTCGATCAATGATGAATGTCGTTGGAATACCATTAATTGGTTTGCCCGTAACTTTGCCATAGAATGCTGTTACAGCTTGGGTTTCATTGCCTTCAATGTCCGTCAAAAGCGTGTAATTGATCTTCCATTTATCAGCGAATTTTTGAATGTTTTCAGCTGACCCAGATGTTAAAGTTATTCCAACAATCTCGAGACCATCTGTTTTATATTTATTTGTCAATTTGACAAAATCAGGAATTTCTCTACGACATGGGCCACACCAAGTTCCCCAAAAATTGAGCAAAACGACTTTACCTTTATAATCATTTAACGATACTTGATTACCATTCAGATCTGCTAGGGTAAAATCTGGAGCCACCAAGGCACCATTTCTAGGTACACTTTTTGCGTCTTTTCTCGTTGAATGATTACCTGGGTCCGATTTTTTTTGATCTGGACTATTGTTGCATCCAGAAAAAGCAAAAGTAAGAATAATTAGGTGGGATATTATTTTTTTCATCATGTTACTCATTTTGTGTCTTATAAACCTTTATCAAGAAAATTTAGGAATTTATTTTTGTCACGG